>CAJYRE010000116.1 GCA_913776675.1 Rhizobiaceae bacterium | reverse complement strand
GATGTTGTTGCCGTCGGGTGTCTATGGCTGGGATGCTGTGGAAGGTGATGTGCTGACGGTTGCCATGTTGCAGCGGGTTCTCGATGAGGCTTCGAGCATCGAATTTCTGCTGGTGGGAACCGGCAAGGATCTGGTGCGTATTCCGCCTTAGGTGAAAGAGGCCTTGCGGGCTGCTGGAATTGGCTCTGATCCCATGAGTACCGGCGCTGCGGTGCGCACCTACAATGTGATGCTGGCCGAAGAGCGGGCGGTTGCTGCTGTGTTGATGGCGGTTTGAAGCCATGGTTGATCATGCTCACCAGAGTGCGCCTTCGATGCAGGATGCCTGTTTGACGACGCTGAGGGAGATTGACAGGGACCGTTACCTTGCCTGTTTGCTGTCGCCGCCTGAGAAGCAGCCTGCGCTGGCAGCCCTTTACGCTTTCAGTGCAGAGTTGGCGCGGGTGCGTGAACTGGTCAAGGAGCCATTGCCCGGTGAAATTCGTCTGCAATATTGGCGTGATCTTCTCTCTGGCGAAACCCGTGGTGACACGCAGGCCAATCCCCTGGCTGTCGGGCTGCTGAAGGCGATACAGCAATACCATTTGCCACGTCAGCCGCTTCTGGACATGATTGATGCCCGGGTTGGTGATCTGTATGATGATCCCATCGGATCAAAGACGGCGCTGGAAGGCTATGCTGGCGAAACGGCATCGGCCTTGATTCAGATGGCCAGCCTTGTGCTGGATGGCGAGGCCGCAGCCGCTTGTGCCGATATTGCTGGCCATGCTGGTGTTGCGCAGGCCATTGCCGGGCTTTTGCTGCTGATGCCGCAGCACAGGGCACGGGGCCAGCTTTATATTCCCAATGAGATTTTGGCAGCCACCGGGCTGGATCGTCAGAGCTTTCTTGACGGGCAGGATGAAGCAAGGCTTCACGGTGCCATCGAGGCCTTCGCCGGTATGGGAATGGATCACCTGGCCAAAGCGCAAAGCAAGGGCAGGGTGCCCGCCAGCCTGTTGAGCGCTTATTTGCCTGTGTCTCTGGCGCGGCCTGTGCTTTTGGCTGCCCAACGCAACAGCGGCGCTGTCTTGGCAGGACGGTTACGGCCTGCACAATGGCGGCGGCAATTGACCATGTTGAAGGCAAATTTTCTGCGAAAGTTCTGAGTGACGTCAAATTCGCACAAGCTCTGTGCCATAAGTAAGTGATGATTTACCGGATTGCTCATTAAATCCAAATCGATTGGAATGAGCAATCCGGTATCACATGGATAAGTGCTACAGTACGGTTGGCGACATCTGCGCTTTGTGCAGTGCTGCGATGTTCTGCAAGCAGAATTCGGAGGTTGGTCGTGGGCGTGGCGTTTGGTATATTGGTCTTTGGCGGGATTATCGGCATCTCCTGGTATTTTTCCCGCCTTACCGAGCAGGAAGATGCGAAAGACCTGAGCGACGTCGGGCTGGCGATCATGGAATTCGGCCGTGCTTTTCCCAATGAAGCCCTGCGAAGCCTGCATACGACCGCCGATGGCAAAGCCGTTTTTGCCCGGCTTCATGACAATCGTGCCGGGTTTATGCGCAATATGCGCGGGCATTATGTGTGCCATATCATTGAAAAGGGCAGGCTTCAGGCGCAAATGCTCAGTCAGGGCGCTGGCCTGCATGTGGTGTTTGCAGATTACCCGCAGCACAATGGTGATTATATTTTTTCCTCTGCCGATGAAGCGGCAGAGGTATCCTTGTGGATGCTGAGCAATTATCTCTCGGACAGCGATTTGCAGACCACGGATGCATTGCAGGGAAAACTGCAATAATCCGGGCCATCATGGATTTATGATGCTGCTTGCTCTTGCGGCTCTGCGTCAATCATCACTGGCGCAGGTGGCAGACCGAGCCATTCTCTGCAATCTGCCAGCGCTCTGGCACACATGAGCTGTCGTTTCATCACGGTCTTGTCTTTGCCACGGAAGCGCTTCACCCCTTCGGGCTTAACGATGGAGCCGGGCTCCAGGTCCGGAAAAAGGCCAAAGTTGATGTTCATTGGCTGAAACGAGCGCTTGCCCGGCTCGTCATCCGAGACAATATGACCGCCAGTGATATGGTTGAGCAAGGCACCCAATGCTGTTGTGGCCGGGGGCAGGCTGATGGCTTCGCCCTTACGTTCAGCGGCAGCGAAGCGACCGGCCAGCAAGCCAATAGATGCACTTTCCACATAACCTTCGCAGCCGGTGATCTGCCCCGCAAACCGCAGGCCGGGCCGCGTTTTCAACGTCAGAGATGGATCAAGCAGAATGGGCGAATTGATATAGGTGTTGCGGTGCAATCCGCCCAAGCGGGCAAATTCGGCATTTTCCAAACCGGGGATCATGCGAAAAATTTCGGCCTGTGCGCCGTAACGCAGCTTGGTTTGAAAACCAACCATGTTGTAAAGTGTGCCCAAGGCGTTGTCCTGGCGCAATTGCACCACGGCATAGGCCTTGACCGATGGGTTATGCGCATTGGTCAGGCCCATGGGCTTCATGGGGCCGTGGCGCAGGGTTTCGCGTCCCCGCTCGGCCATGACTTCAATGGGCAGGCAACCATCAAAATAGGGTGTGCCTTCCCATTCCTTGAAGCCAACGGCATCACCTGCAATCAGCGCATCAATAAAGGCGTTATACTGGGCTTCATCCAGAGGGCAGTTGATATAATCCTTGCCGGTGCCGCCGGGGCCAACCTTGTCATAGCGCGATTGATACCAGCAAATGTCCATATTGATGCTGTCACGATGCACAATCGGGGCAATGGCATCAAAAAACGCCAGCGCATCGGCTCCGGTTTCCTGACGAATACCTTCAGCCAGCGCCGGTGACGTTAGCGGGCCGGATGCAATGATGGTGAGATCCCATTCTTTCGGCGGAAGTCCGTCGATTTCTTCACGGACCACGGTGATGAGAGGGTGTTCATGAATGGCTTGCGTGACTGCGTTGGAGAAGCCATCTCTGTCCACAGCCAGCGCGCCACCGGCTGGAACCTGATGTCGGTCGGCGCAAGCCATGATCAGCGAGCCGGCCAAGCGCATTTCTGCATGGATGACGCCCACCGCATTGGCGGTGGCATCATCCGAGCGGAAAGAGTTGGAGCAGACAAGCTCGGCAAGGCCATCAGTTTGATGCGCATCTGTGCCGCGCACACCGCGCATCTCGTGCAAAATAACAGGCACGCCAGCCTGTGCAATTTGCCAGGCAGCTTCAGAACCGGCGAGGCCGCCGCCAATGATGTGAATAGGAGAAAAAGAGCTGTTTTGGGTCATGGCGCGCTCTTTATCACGCCTGCGATTGGCTTCCAATCGTCAAACACGTCATATTTTCAATTCCGCGCAGCAATGGCAGATGCGGCAAAACATAACCCCAGAATCAAAAACGGCACCGCGTGGTGCCGTCAAGACAGACAAGCCAAGGCTTTATATTAACGGAAAGAACGGCTTGCGATGTTGCGGATTTCGTAACGTGTGATGCCGATGTCAGACAGGGTCTGGTTGGACAGGTTGCCCAGCTCGGAAATCGTACGACGATAGCTCATCCAGTTTTTTGCAATGCGGATCGGGTTCATGGTGTTTTCCTCAAACATTCTTTGTTTGCTGATCTTGCGGTTTGCTCCGCCTCAGCTCTTGGTGATGGTTATACGCCCGAACACTGAATTGTGACAGTGCAATAATTGAGCGACTGCTATGCATTTGTGCAGGTGGTTGCTTCATATTTAGGCCATGATGGCTGTTTGAGCAGATTTTGCGCTCTGAAAAGGCAGCTTTTTGCCCGTTTTAAACAGCGACTGCCATGATTGGCAGATCGATTTGATGCAGCGCAAACAAACGATCATCGCATTCGACGCATGGCTGACTTTTGTTGGGGAGGGAGGCGGGGAATTATGCAGCAGATTACAAAGTGCTACAGTGAACCTTTGTGCGCCATCTATGGTGAGAGGCGCTGTAAGCCATGTCGCGTTTCATCCTGCTCGCTACGACATGCTTTTGCGTCTTTTATAATGCATAACGCAAAAAAACCTCCCCGAAGGGAGGTTCTTTGAATGCCGCTATATAAGGTAAGACCTTATAGTCTCGTATCTTAGCGCTCGTTAACAGCGTGACGGGCAACGCTGCGAATTTCGCTGCGGCCAATGCCGAGATCGTGCAATTCGCGGTCCGACATGCGGCCGAGTTCAGATACGGTCTGACGATATTTGCGCCAGTTGGTGAGTGTGCGGGTCAGGTTCATGGTGGTGCCTCGTTTCAGCGTTTTGCTGGCACATCCGCCAGCCCTCATTTGATGATTGGAATATATGCGCTGCCGCATGGCTTATGAAGAGCCAATGTTGGATGTCACCTATGCTTTCTGTGCATGGCGTATTTCCATTTCGTAAATCTTTGACTATTTTAAGAGCAGAAATTTACGATTTCGATGGGGTGGTCAGTGTCGGCAGGCGTTGTCGATCATTTTGTGATCCATATACGTGTTTTGCGCGCCATCACGGCTGTGGTTTTGGGCCGGTTTGGCAGATGTGATGCTGCTTTGAGTGTAAAAGCAAAGCGCGCAGAATGACCGCACAAGGCGATGTTGTTCACAGTGGGGATGGATCGGATAGCGACATCCGCAATCGTTCATACACGATTCGCACGCGCAGGATTCTTGGAGGATGCCCTCGAAATTTGGCCAATTAAGTCGATTTAAAGGCAAAATATCCCGGCTTGTGCCGTGTACACCAAAGCATCGAAAGATCGCTTGTGTGAAAACAATAACGCCCACCGGGGGAGGAGGTCCGGTGGGCGTCATTTAAGGTGGCTGACAATTGGGAGGAGCTTGTCAGACCTGTCGACGCGCACCGGGAGGAGGAGGATGCTGCGTCGAAACCTGTGTGGCGATCATCGCCTTTCAGCGTTCGGGGCCGTTGGGCCTCTCGTTTGCTGTTGATGTGATACTACCTGATTTTAGGGTTTTGTGCAGTGCGATAATTTCATGGAAGGTATGCATTGTCCGCATGTCATGTTAGGTGCAGACGCTTGCGGATCAAATTGCCTTTCAGGTGCGGTTTGCCACTCAAGGCTTTTGTTTTTCTCAGGAATGGATCAGGGTGCTGGCACGGCACAAAGGGGGTGGCATGTATCGGGCACGATTAAGGAAAGATCTTGATCGATGGTCTGCCATGGGCTTGATTTCGGAGCAGCAGGCGCAGGCCATAATCACGGATCATGATGCGCAGAAATCCAGTTTCAGCATTGGTGGTGTTTTGCTGATTCTGTCGGCTGTGTTGTTGTCCGCAGCCCTTCTTTTGCTGGTGGCGGCAAACTGGCAGGCCATTCCACGCCTGCTCAAAGTCTCGGCTGTCATTGCGATGATATGGGTTTTTCATATGGGTGGAGCGGTAGCGCTGGCTTACGGGCGCGGGGCCATAGGGCAGGCGCTGCTGGTTTTAGGGGCTGCCAGCTTTGGCGGCGGTCTTGCTCTGGTCGGGCAGCTTTATCACCTTTCAGGCGATCCTCTGGCGATCTTTTATGTCTGGATTGCAATGGCCACACTGTCCTGTGTCTTGTTCCGATCCGGGGTCATGGCGGGTTCGGTGGTCGTTCTCTGCCTTAAAACACTCACCCTGGTGCTGGATTACCATGGCTTGAACCCGTCCGGGGAGGCTCTGCTGTTGCCGCCCGGTTTTGCGGTGTTAATCATGGTGCTGTCTTTCTGGACGGGCTATGAGCGGGTTCGCCACACTGCCTTTCTCATTCTGCTGGGATGGCTGGTCTGGCTGTCTGTGCAGACTATGCAGGTTGGTTTTGCCATGGCTTTCGTGGTGGGTGGCTTTGCGGTGTTTGCAGGGGTGAGTCTGTCGCATTTTTACGAGCGGCAGATGGTGCGTCTTGCTGGCGTCTATAGTCTTTTGCTGGCGGTGATTGGCCTGCTGCTGCTCCATCTCGAATATCCCGATGGGCTGCCGCTTGCTGTGCTGGCTTTGGTGGCTGTGATCATGTCCGTTGTCGCGCTGATCATCAAAGGCCGTGATGATGGCGTGGTTCGCGCGATTGCCTATCTGATCTTTGCCGGTGCGACGATCTATGTGGCCTTTGCCACGATTGACTCGATGCTGGATACCTCGGGCTTTTTCATGATCAGCGGTGTGTTGGTGGCGCTTCTGGCCTTCGGCGTCAGTCGTCTTGAAAAACGGCTGTCGGCGCACAGGGCAGCCGGAAAAGGAGTGCCAGGTGATGCGTAACACACTGTTTCGATTGCTGTCAGCCGCTATTTTTCTGGCCTGCATCCAGACGGCGCTGATTGGCTATCAGGTGGGCGAGCGTACTTATATTCTGCGAACGGGGACGGAAATCCGTCTCAAAGCCGAGCCAGTCGATCCGCGCGATCTGTTGAGGGGGGATTATGTGATTCTCACCTATCCGATCTCTCGTTTGCGGCGCGATCAGATGGTTGAGCCGCCGACGGATGCCGGGGAGGTGCGGTTTTATGTGCGGCTGGTGTCTGCTCCAGATGGCTTTGCGGTGATCAAGGAGGCGTCCACCAAGCCCTTGCCCGTACAGCCGGGCAGTGTTGTGCTGCTGACGGAGCCTGTGTCGCTTTCATCAAAGCTTGCGCAGGATGATGGTGTGAATGTGCGCTATGGTATCGAGCGGTTTTATGTGCCGGAAGGTGCGGGGCGCGCCATCGAACAAAAGCGAAATCAGGGCAATGTCACCGTCACCGTGCGGGTGTCTGAGGGTGGAAAAGCGCAGTTGCGCCAGCTTTTTGTCGATGGCCAGGCAGTTTATCAGGAGCCGGATTTTTGATGTCTTGCGCCGTTCTGCATTGAGTGATTTCTTTTAAGTGATTGATTTTAATTTTCTTTGTTGTTTTTGGCCTGTTTTACCCAGAGGAATTGCAAGGCAATTGTCATTTTTCCTTTGCGTGTTGAAAAACGGGTGCTATAGAGACGCGCGCTCCGGCGGGTTCATGCAAATGCTGCATGAAGTTCTGATGGATCGCGGGTATGGTGAAATTGGTAGACACGCCAGATTTAGGTTCTGGTGCCGCAAGGCGTGGGAGTTCAAGTCTCTCTACCCGCACCAGAACGTAACGCAAAACGGCTGGCGGGCGGGAATGGTATCATTCCGGCCCTTCATCTGTTAAGACATGTCTTCCGAAAGT
>CAJYRE010000115.1 GCA_913776675.1 Rhizobiaceae bacterium | reverse complement strand
TGCGGTTGGCAAGCACGAAGTGGGGGAAAGTCGCAACAGTGCCATGGCCGAAGAATCCTTTCCGCGGCTGAAAATTCTGCTGGTGGAAGACAATGCCGTCAATCAACAGGTGGCAAAGCGCTTTCTGGAAAAACTGGGCCAGGATGTGGTTTTGGCCAACGACGGCGCGGAAGCGGTTGCAAAGACCGAACAGGAGGCCTTCGATCTGATTTTGATGGATATGCAAATGCCGGTCATGGATGGCATCGAGGCAACAAAACACATTATTGAACGAGGTGGTGCCGCCGCATTGACCCCGATTATCGCCATGACGGCCAACGCCTCGGATGATGATCGGCGTCGCTGCCGTGCTGCGGGCATGGTGGGTTTCGAAACCAAACCTGTCACCATGAATCGCCTGCGCGATGTCATTGTCACCTTCGCTCCGGCTGAACGCGACATGGCATCCGACAATGATCCAGTGCAGATGGCAGATTTACTCGAGCCCATTGTGGAACATCCGCCTCTGACTCTTCAACAACATCTTGATGAAATCAATGGACTGGACAAAACCCGTCAGAACGAATTGATTGAAGCGCTGGGTGAGGATGTCTATCAAGAGCTGATCGAATCCTTCTTCAATGATGCAGACCTGCTGATGAGCAATCTGTCGGAGGCTGTCGCCCACCAGAATGAGCAGGAGATTGACCGTATGCTTCACACCATCAAGGGAGCCGCCAGCAATGTCGGCCTCAACGACATTGCTGAACACGCTCATGCGCTGCGCACGACACCTCCCACATCCGATGCCATCAAGCAGCTTTCGCAACACATTGAAACGATGAAACTCAAGCTGGTTGCCTGAAGAACCACGGAGGCAAAAATGCGTATTTTGGTGGTTGACGACAACAATACCAATCTCAAACTGCTTGTCCGTCTGGTCAAGAAAGTCGAACATTGTGAGGCGATCGCCTTTTCCAGCCCAGCAGACGTATTGTCGGCGCTGCCGGAACTGGATTTCGACGTGGCGCTGATTGATTATCAGATGCCGGTCTACAATGGTATTGAGCTTTTTACCGAAATTGTCCGTTTTGAAAAATATGCCAGCGTACCTGTCATTTTCATTACCGCAGACAAGGACATGACCACCCGCATGGCAGCCCTGAATGCTGGTGCCATCGATTTTCTGACCAAGCCGGTCAACCCGGTGGAATTTCAAGCGCGCCTGCAAAATATTGTCAGCCTGACAATGGCTCGCCGCCAACTGGCGGATCAGGCCGAATGGCTGCGTCAGGAAGTGGAAAAAGCCGTTCAGGCCCTGCGGCTGCGTGAACAGGAAATTATTGAACGCCTAACGCTGGCGGCAGGCTATAAAGATCCAGAAACAGCCCGCCATACCCAGCGTGTTGCTGCCTATTCTGAAACAATTGCCCGCGAAATGGGCCTGTCTGAGCAGTTTTGCAATGACCTGCGCATGGCGGCTCCCATTCATGACCTGGGTAAAAGCACCATGCCCGATACGGTGATGCTCAAGCAGGGCAAGCTGACAGAATCCGAATATCGGCAGATACAATCTCAAAATCAGATTGGGGCTGATATTTTGTCCCGTTCCCACGCATCCTTGTTGCAACTGGCATCCGAAATTGCCGCCAGTCACCATGAGCGCTGGGATGGTCAAGGCTATCCCAACCGGCTGGCGGGTGACGCTATCCCGCTCTCGGGTCGGATTGTCAGCATTGCCGATAATTTCGATGCGCTCACCACCGAACGTCCTTACAAGCCTGCCTGGTCTTATGAGCGCACGGTGGAACATGTGCTGGGGCGGGCGGGCACCCAGTTTGATCCGGCCTGCGTTGCAGCTTTTCAGCGTGCCCTGCCCAAAATTCGTGACATTATGGAGCAGGACCGGCGCGAACAGGCGGAAGAAGCCGCCTTGAAAGCCGCAAGCCAAGCCATGGGCAAAACCGCATAATCGGACAGGGTACAAAGAATCAACCACGCATGATTTGTTTCAAATCCCGAACAATGCTATCTCCGGCAAAATCATGTTTTCCGGAGATTCCCCATGCGTTCGCTCACCATTCGCCGCCCCGATGACTGGCATCTGCATTTGCGTGACGGAGCCATGCTGCAAGGCGTGATTGGCGACACGAGCCGACATTTTGCCCGCGCCATCATTATGCCCAATCTGGTGCCCCCGGTGGTGACAACCGCCGATGCCACGGCCTATCGGGATCGCATTGTCGCGGCCATTCCGCATGGCCATCGGTTTGAACCGCTGATGACCCTCTATCTCACCGAACATACCCAGGCCGATGATGTGGAAGCAGGATACAAATCCGGGCTGATCAAGGCCGTCAAGCTCTATCCGGCAGGGGCCACAACCAATTCCCATGGTGGTGTGCGTGACATGGATAAGGCCATGCCCGTTCTGGAACGCATGGCCAAAATTGGCTTGCCGCTCTGTGTGCATGGCGAAGTGACGACGCCGGAAGTGGATATTTTCGACCGTGAAGCCGTGTTTATCGACACGGTTCTGGACCCGCTGCGCAAACGGCTTCCGGAGCTGAAAGTGACCATGGAGCATGTCACAACATCGAATGGTATTGAGTATATCCAATCGGCAGAACGCAATCTGGCGGGCTCCATCACCACCCATCACCTGATAATCAATCGCAATGCCATTCTGGTGGGCGGCATTCGCCCGCATTACTATTGCTTGCCGGTGGCCAAGCGTGAAAGCCATCGGCTGGCCTTGCGGGCTGCGGCCACATCCGGCGATGCACGCTTCTTTCTGGGCACGGATTCCGCCCCCCATATTGATCCGCTGAAAGAATGCGGCTGCGGCTGTGCCGGCATTTACACCTCCATCAACACCATGAGCTGCCTGGCCCATGTGTTCGAGCAGGAAGATGCATTGGACAAGCTGGAAGCCTTTACCTCTTTGAACGGTCCGGCCTGGTATGGATTGCCAATCAATGATGAAACGATCACGCTCAACAAGCGTGAGAACCCCTTGGAATTCCCTCAGAAGATAGAAACAGAGGCTGGCCCCGTGACGGTGTTCGATCCCATGTTCCCCCTGCATTGGGAGGTTGAGGTGTCCGATTGAGCACTGTTTATTTTTTGAACATAACTCACATTCATGGTAACATTTTGGAGATAAAGCTGGCATAGAATTGCGTCCTGCAGAGGCGTGTGTAGCGCTTTAGGGATAAGCATGATGCTGGACTATAATTCTCTGTTATCGGCACTGGGCGTTTCTGGCTCATGCATGTTGCTCACCCTTTTTGGGACATGGCTCGGTCGGCGCGAGCCAT
>CAJYRE010000114.1 GCA_913776675.1 Rhizobiaceae bacterium | reverse complement strand
GGTCACGCTGGACCCACCCGGTCTTGCTCCGATTTTTCTGGGTTTGACACGGGGTATGACGAAAACGCAGCGCAAACAGGTTGCTGTGCGTGGTTCGCTGATCGCCTTTTGCATTCTGTCGGTCTTTGCTGTTTTCGGCTCCAGCATTTTGGGCGGCCTGGGCATTTCCATCGGTGCCTTCCGCATTGCGGGCGGGCTGATGCTGTTTGCCATTGCCTTTGAAATGATTTTTGAAAAACGCAACGAGCGCAAAGAGAAGACCTCAGAAGAGGCCATTAGCCGAGACCATGTTCATAACATTGCCGTTTTTCCGCTGGCGCTACCGCTGATTGCCGGTCCCGGTGCCATCTCGGCGACCATGCTGCTGGCCGCATCCCTGCCCGGCCCTCTGGAACGCATTGAGCTACTGATTGTGATTGCGCTCAGTGTGGCAGTGGTGCTGGCAGCCCTGATGATTGCCCACAAGCTGGAGCGTCTGCTCGGCGTAACGGGTCGAGCCATTCTGACCCGATTGCTTGGCGTGATTCTGGCCGCTCTTTCTGTTCAGTTTGTGCTGGACGGCATCAAGGCTGCGTTTCACCTTTGAAACGATTATGACCGCACGTAACCATTTTTCAGCCAAGTTCGAGAATAAAAAGATAAAACAGCGCCACGACTTTATCGCGGCGCTGTTTTTTTAAATTCTATCGTCGCCTGCCGAAATCTTATTGAAGCCGGCAGCAATGATCTTGAACAGGAGCAATGATCAGAACGGAATATCGTCATCCAGATCACGAGAGAAGCCACCCCCCGATGGGGCGCTGGAGCCGCGACCCGAAGAGCCGCCGCTGCGCGAAGGAGCCGGTGCGGAACCATAATCATCATATCCGCCGCCGCCGAAATCATTGCCGCCACGGCTGGCACCGCCACCTTCTCCGCGACCGCCCAACGTGGTCAATGTGGAGTTGAAGCCCTGAAGAACGACTTCTGTAGAGTAGCGGTCATTGCCGTTCTGGTCCTGCCATTTACGGGTCTGAAGCTGGCCTTCAATGTAAACAGTGGCACCTTTCTTGAGATATTGCTCGGCAACCTTGCAAAGTCCCTCATTGAAAATCACCACACTGTGCCATTCGGTTTTTTCCTTGCGCTCACCGCTGTTGCGGTCCCGCCAGGTTTCTGATGTTGCAATGCGCAGGTTTGCAATTGGCCGACCGTCCTGTGTGCGGCGAATTTCCGGGTCTGCGCCCAGATTGCCGATCAGAATAACCTTGTTGACGCTTCCAGCCATGATACTCACCTCACTGCCGCCACGGGGCGACCTACAAATACATTTAAATTTAACCTTACCCTATCCTCCCCCCACAAGGCAGGCAGAAGGACGGTAATCCACAGCGAAAAATGTTCTTTATTTGTTCTAAATATTCTCTATGATGCTGTCAAGTGAATCAAAATCAGAACCATAATGTCGCAGTGCATCTCGACAGAATGGTAACACACTATACATAAGGGGCAGCATTTTTCGTGCTGATCCCTTCCCACGTCGAGTTTTGTTATGAGCGAATTGAAAACGATCTCCATCCGCGGTGCGCGCGAACATAACCTCAAGGGTGTTGACCTTGATCTGCCGCGCAACAGTTTGATCGTGATGACGGGCCTTTCCGGCTCTGGCAAATCGTCGCTGGCATTTGATACGATCTATGCGGAAGGCCAGCGACGCTACGTGGAAAGCCTTTCGGCCTATGCCCGGCAATTTCTGGAAATGATGCAAAAACCGGATGTGGATCTGATCGAAGGGCTTTCGCCTGCCATTTCCATTGAGCAGAAAACCACATCGCGCAATCCACGTTCAACGGTGGGCACCGTAACAGAAATTTACGATTACATGCGTCTGCTGTTTGCACGCGTTGGTGTGCCTTATTCGCCCGCAACCGGCCTTCCCATCGAGAGTCAGACCGTCAGCCAGATGGTAGACCGTGTTCTGGCGCTGGATGAAGGCACACGGCTTTACATACTGGCACCGATGATCCGTGGCCGCAAAGGTGAGTACAAAAAAGAACTTACCGAGCTGATGAAAAAGGGCTTCCAGCGCGTAAAAATTGACGGGCAATTTTATGAAATTGCCGATGCCCCCACGCTGGACAAGAAATACAAGCATGACATTGATGTGGTGGTGGATCGTGTGGTGGTGCGCCCGGATATGGCCGCCCGTCTGGCAGACAGTCTGGAAACGTGTCTTCGCCTTGCCGATGGTTTGGCTGTTGCGGAATTTGCTGACAAGCCTCTGCCGGCGGAAGAAACCGCAGCCGGTGGCTCTGCCAACAAGTCTCTGAATGAGACGCATGAGCGTGTGCTGTTTTCGGAAAAATTCGCCTGCCCTGTGTCTGGCTTTACGATTACGGAAATTGAGCCCCGCCTGTTTTCCTTCAACAACCCTTTCGGTGCCTGCCCCACCTGTGATGGCCTTGGTTTTCAGCAAAAAATTGATGAATCGCTGATTATCCCGGAAGTGGACAAGCGCCTGAAGGAAGGGGCAATTGCCCCTTGGGCCAAATCATCATCGCCTTATTATGAGCAAACGCTGGAAGGGTTGGGCAAGGTTTATCACTTCAAACTGTCGAGCAAATGGTCGGATTTGAGTGCTGAGGCACAGAAGGTTATTCTGCACGGTACAGACGACAAGATCGTGTTTACCTATGCTGATGGGGAAAAATCCTACACCACCACCAAGAATTTCGAAGGCATCATTCCCAATCTGGAGCGCCGCTGGAAAGAAACCGACAGCGCATGGGCACGAGAAGAGATTGAGCGCTATATGGCAGCCGCTCCTTGCCCCGCCTGCAAGGGTTTCAGGCTGAAGCCGGAAGCACTTGCCGTCAAAATTCACGGTTTGCATATTGGGCAGGTAACAGAGATGTCGATCCGCGTGGCGGGCGACTGGTTTGATGCCCTGCCCGGTTTGCTGACCGATAAACAGAACGAAATAGCCACTCGTATTCTGAAGGAAATCCGTGAGCGTTTGAGCTTTCTTAACGATGTGGGGCTGGATTACCTCAGTCTGTCGCGGAATTCCGGCACACTTTCCGGCGGCGAAAGCCAACGCATCCGCCTTGCATCGCAGATCGGTTCCGGCCTGACAGGTGTTCTCTACGTGTTGGACGAGCCATCCATTGGTCTGCATCAGCGCGACAATGCGCGGCTGCTGGAAACGCTGAAACATCTGCGTGATATTGGCAACACCGTGATTGTTGTCGAACACGATGAAGAGGCGATTTTGAGCGCGGATTACGTGGTGGATATTGGTCCGGCAGCAGGGGTTCACGGTGGCGAAGTGATTGCCAGAGGCACCCCGCAAGACATTATGGCCAATCCCAAGTCCTTGACCGGTAAATATCTGACGGGTGAATTGGGCGTGACCGTGCCCGCCAATCGTCGCAAACCCAAAAAGGGTCAGCAGATCAAAGTGGTGGGAGCGCGTGGCAATAACCTCAAAAACGTCACGGCGGCCATTCCGCTTGGCGTCTTCACAGCGGTAACGGGCGTATCTGGTGGCGGAAAATCCACCTTCCTGATTGAAACACTGTACAAATCTGCAGCCCGTCGGGTGATGGGAGCCCGAGAAAATCCGGCTGAACACGACCGCATTGAAGGTCTGGAGTTTGTAGACAAAGTCATCGACATCGATCAATCGCCGATTGGCCGCACACCGCGTTCCAATCCGGCCACCTACACCGGTGCCTTTACGCCGATCCGTGACTGGTTTTCGGGTCTGCCAGAGGCGAAGGCGCGTGGCTATCAGCCGGGTCGCTTCTCCTTCAACGTCAAAGGCGGACGTTGTGAGGCTTGTCAGGGTGATGGCGTGATCAAGATCGAGATGCACTTCCTGCCCGATGTTTACGTGACCTGTGATGTCTGCCACGGCAAGCGCTACAACCGCGAAACACTGGATGTGACCTTCAAAGGCAAATCCATCGCCGATGTGCTGGACATGACGGTGGAAGAAGGTGTGGCTTTCTTTGATGCTGTGCCTGCCGTGCGCGATAAATTGAAGGGCCTGCTGGATGTGGGGCTTGGCTATATCAAGGTGGGTCAGCAAGCCAATACGCTATCCGGTGGTGAAGCGCAGCGTGTCAAGCTGGCCAAGGAACTCTCCAAGAAATCGACGGGTCGCACTCTCTATATTCTGGATGAGCCAACCACGGGCCTGCATTTCCACGATGTGGCAAAGCTTCTGGAAATGTTGCAGGAGCTGGTCAATCAAGGCAATTCGGTGGTGGTTATCGAGCATAATCTCGAAG
>CAJYRE010000113.1 GCA_913776675.1 Rhizobiaceae bacterium | reverse complement strand
CCGTCTTCCGGGAGATTTCGGAAAACAGAGGGTGAGGCTTTGAGTTGTATTGAAACTCTGCATCGCTCCGTTTTCTTAGAGAAAAAGTAATTTTACCTTCGGTGTGCCTTTTTGGTTGGCCACCTGATGTGGTGAAGCGGAGAATTTGATGGCTTCTGCAGCGGAACAATTGGCCTCGAACCTGAACTTTTCCACCTTTGCGAAAGCAGAGGATTTGAAAAAACGTATTTGGTTCACGTTGGCCGCCCTTCTTGTCTATCGTCTTGGGACGCATATTCCGCTGCCGGGTTTGAACCCGGAGGCCTATGCCGCTGCCTTCAAAGGTCAGGCCGGTGGTATCCTGGGTCTTTTCAATATGTTTTCGGGTGGTGCCGTTCAGCGCATGGCGATTTTTGCGCTCGGCATCATGCCATACATTTCGGCATCCATTATTGTTCAATTGATGACGTCTGTTGTGCCTTCGCTGGAGAACCTCAAGAAAGAGGGCGAGCAGGGGCGTAAAATCATCAATCAATATACACGCTATGGAACGGTGCTGCTGGGAACCTTGCAGGCCTATGGTATTGCCGTTGGGCTTGAGCATGGGGCGGGTCTTGTAACCGATCCTGGTATTTTCTTCCGTGTTTCCACCGTTGTGACCTTGTTGGGTGGCACGATGTTCCTGATGTGGCTTGGTGAGCAAATTACCTCGCGCGGCATCGGCAATGGAATTTCTTTGATTATCTTTGCTGGTATTGCGGCTGGTTTGCCAACTGCGCTGGCGGGTACTCTGGAACTGGGCCGCACAGGTGCTTTGTCAACGGCTGCCATTCTTGCAGTTATTATTGTTGCCGTTCTGGTGATTGCCCTGATCGTATTTTTTGAGCGGGCACAGCGTCGTCTGTTGATCCAGTATCCGAAGCGCCAGGTTGGCAATCGGATGTTCCAGGGCGATACATCGCATCTGCCGCTCAAGCTGAATACTTCTGGCGTTATCCCCGCGATTTTTGCCAGCTCCTTGTTGTTGTTGCCTGCGACAGCCGCTGGCTTTACCGGAACGTCATCTCTCCCGGCATGGGCAACGGCCGTGATTAGCGCTCTTGGCCATGGCCAACCCGCTTATATGGTTCTCTACGCGTTGCTGATTGGCTTCTTTGCATTCTTTTACACGGCGATTGTCTTTAATCCGAAGGACACTGCCGATAATTTGAAGAAGCATGGTGGGTTTATTCCCGGTATTCGCCCCGGTGATCGCACGGCAGAATATATTGATTATGTTTTGACGCGCATCACTGTGATTGGTGCCATCTATCTTGTGTTCGTCTGTATTCTTCCCGAAATTTTGGTTTCCCAGACAGGGGTTCCCTTATCCCTTGGTGGTACATCGCTTTTGATTGTTGTCAGCGTGACCCTTGATACGGTAGCACAGATACAAGGGCATTTGATTGCGCAGCAATACGAAGGGCTGATCAAGAAATCAAAGTTGCGTGGAGGAAAGAGGGGAAGATGAGGTTAATTCTATTGGGGCCACCTGGTGCCGGTAAAGGCACTCAGGCACAGCGCATCGTCGAGAAATACGGTATTCCTCAATTATCGACCGGTGACATGCTACGGGCTGCTGTGGCAGCGCAAACCGAGGTTGGTTTGCGTGCCAAGGCGGTGATGGATGCAGGCAAGCTGGTGTCCGATGAAATCGTCATTGCTATCGTTGCCGAGCGAATCGATCAGGCTGATTGTGCGAATGGCTTTATCCTTGATGGGTTCCCCCGCACGCTGGTGCAGGCTGACGCAACCGAAAAAATGCTGGAAGCCAAAGGTATAGATCTGTCGGCTGTGGTAGAAATTCGTGTTGAGGATGACATTCTGGCAGACCGAATCGCGGGTCGTTATACCTGCGCCAATTGCGGTACCGGCTACCATGATGAAAATCTCAAGCCAAAGGTTGCCGGTGTCTGTGATAAATGCGGTTCTACGCATTTTAAGCGTCGTCCTGATGACAATCGGGATACCGTGAAAACCCGTTTGCAGGCCTATTATAAGGAGACATCTCCTTTGATTGGGTACTATTATGCAAAGGGTAAGCTGCATTCTGTTGATGGCATGGCCGAGATCGACAGCGTGACAGCGGAGATTGATAATATTCTTTCCGGTCTTTAATCAGATCGGAGTGAATTTCTTTTGCGGAACGGTTGCTTTTTGCCCCTGATTCCGTTAAACAGCGCGCCAACTCGCGATAGTTCAAGGGTCGGCGCGTTCTTCCACTTTTGGGGGACGGGGTCGGTCCTTTTGACTTGTTGAGAACCCAAATAAATCGGCGGCCGCATTTGCTGGCTGTCAAACGAGACACCACTTGCCGGATGGCAACTGGAACGCAAGGAGAATAGGCGTGGCACGTATCGCTGGCGTCAACATCCCAACAGCAAAGCGCGTTGTTATTGCGCTGACCTATATTCATGGGATCGGTCCAAAGTTCGCGCAGGAAATCATGGACAAGGTCGGCATTGCTGCCGATCGTCGCGTCCATCAGCTCACTGATGCTGAAGTTCTTGCAATTCGCGAAACCATTGACCGCGATTATCGCGTCGAAGGTGATCTTCGTCGTGAAACTGCAATGAACATCAAGCGTTTGATGGATCTGGGTTGCTACCGTGGTCTTCGTCATCGTCGCGGTCTGCCTGTGCGCGGACAGCGTACGCATACGAATGCTCGTACGCGTAAGGGTCCTGCAAAGGCTATTGCTGGTAAGAAGAAGTAATTTTCGCTTCCGGGCGAATGTAAGGCTGGCGCGTCAGTGCCGGCCTTGTTGCAGTTAAAGGGGCCGTCTTCGGTCGGCCCCGGTGGAGCCGCTGGTGTTACGGCGGTGCAGAGATCAATGAAAGGATAATGAAATGGCCAAGGAAGCCACACGCATTCGCCGCCGCGAACGCAAAAATATTTCGTCGGGCGTTGCGCACGTAAACTCGACTTTCAACAACACGATGATCACCATTACCGATGCACAGGGCAATGCTATTGCCTGGTCTTCGGCTGGTGCCAAGGGCTTCAAGGGTTCTCGTAAGTCCACGCCGTTCGCGGCGCAGATCGCTGCTGAAGACTGCGCCAAGAAGGCGCAAGAACATGGCATGAAGTCGTTGGAAGTAGAAGTTTGTGGCCCGGGTTCTGGTCGCGAATCTGCTCTGCGCGCGCTGCAGGCTGCTGGTTTCATGATTACGTCGATCCGTGACGTAACCCCGATCCCGCACAACGGCTGCCGCCCTCGCAAGAAGCGCCGCGTCTGATCATTTTCAATCGGCCGGGCATGTGTTTTATACATGTCCGGTTCTTCTCATGCTCGGTCATCACGATTGAATGGTGATGACGAACGGAAGGTAAACATATGATTCAGAAGAATTGGCAGGAATTGATCAAGCCTAACAAGGTGGATTTCACCTCCAGCGGTCGCACGAAGGCGACGCTGGTTGCTGAGCCTCTTGAGCGTGGTTTTGGTCTTACCCTCGGTAATGCCTTGCGGCGGGTTCTGTTGTCTTCGTTGCGTGGTGCTGCAGTCACGGCTGTTCAGATTGACGGCGTTCTGCATGAGTTTTCTTCTATTCCTGGCGTTCGGGAAGATGTCACTGACATCGTTTTGAACATCAAGGAAATTGCCATCAAGATGGATGGTGATGATTCCAAGCGTATGGTTGTTCGCAAGCAGGGCCCAGGTGTGGTGACTGCCGGCGACATTCAGACGGTGGGTGACATCGAAATCCTCAACCCCAACCACGTGATCTGCACGCTGGATGAAGGGGCTGAAATCCGGATGGAGTTCACGGTCAACAACGGCAAGGGCTATGTTCCTGCCGATCGTAATCGGGCTGAAGATGCTCCGATTGGTCTTATTCCAGTCGATAGCTTGTATTCTCCAGTCAAGAAAGTGTCCTACAAGGTTGAAAACACCCGTGAAGGTCAGGTTCTCGATTACGACAAGCTGATCATGACAGTCGAAACAGATGGTTCTATTTCTGTTGAAGACGCTGTAGCCTTTGCTGCTCGTATTCTTCAGGATCAGTTGTCTGTCTTCGTCAACTTTGATGAGCCACAGCGTGAAACTGAAGAAGAATCGGTCACTGAACTGGCGTTCAACCCAGCCCTGCTGAAGAAGGTTGATGAGCTTGAACTTTCGGTGCGTTCGGCAAACTGCTTGAAGAACGACAACATCGTTTACATCGGCGATCTGATTCAGAAGACCGAAGCAGAAATGCTGCGTACACCGAACTTTGGTCGCAAGTCGCTGAACGAGATCAAGGAAGTCCTGGCTTCCATGGGTCTGCATCTGGGCATGGAAGTTCCTGCCTGGCCGCCAGAGAACATTGAAGATCTCGCCAAGCGCTACGAAGACCAATATTAATCACAGATAAGGCAGGTTTAACTCTGCCTTTCCCAGTCAAACAGCAGGCCAAAGGACAACCGGGTGTCTGTATGTGTCAGGAAACGGCAGGGTTGGCACGAGACGTGAGCACCTGCACTAAAGGAGAATAGCAATGCGCCATCAGAAGGCCGGCCGCAAGCTGAATAGAACCGCAAGCCATCGTAAGGCAATGTTTGCCAATATGGCTGCTTCGCTCATCACCCATGAGCAGATCGTAACCACTCTGCCGAAGGCGAAGGAAATTCGCCCGATCGTAGAAAAGCTCGTCACGCTCGGCAAGCGTGGTGATTTGCATGCACGCCGTCAGGCTGTAGCGCAGATCCGCGACGTTGACGCTGTTCGTAAGCTGTTCGACGCTATCGCAACCCGTTATGCCACCCGCAACGGCGGCTACCTGCGTATCATGAAGGCTGGTTTCCGTCAGGGCGATAACGCTCCTCTGGCTGTGATCGAATTCGTAGAGCGCGATGTAAATGCCAAGGGCGCAGCCGATAAGGCACGCGTTGCTGCTGAAGCAGAAGCTGCTGAAGCTGCTTAATATAAAGAAACCTGCGGGTTTTATGAGGCCGGATGGGAAACCATCCGGCCTTTTGTCATTCCGGGATGTGGATCCTGCTTTTGATATGTTTCAGTTGAGCGACGATGACAAAGGACATGATGACCAGCAGTGACCACGAGCTCCATTTTCCGAGATGCACCATGTTCCAACCCAAAACCTGATTTGGATAGCGCCAGACGCCAAACAGGGTGCCAATGTTCTCGGCAAGCCAGATAAAAAAGCCGATGAGTATGAAAGAAAGCAGCAGCGGCATTTTTCGTGGGCGGTCATAGGGTGTGAAAATTACGGTGGTTCGGGCATAGAGACCCAGCGTGCAGGCGGCGATATACCAACGATAGTCACCCCAATAGTGGTTGGTGAAAAAATTACCGTAAATCGCCAGAGCGAGGGCGGTGGCCATCCAGTAGGGTGGATGGTGGCGTATGCGCAGATCCAGCAGACGCCAGGCCTGAATGATGTAAGAGCCAATGGCCGCATACATGAAGCCCGCAAACAATGGCACGCCAAGAACCTTGGTGTAAGCAAAATCCGGGTAGGACCACGACTGGATGCTGCCGGATGTCTTGAACACTTCGAGCGCGAAGCCAACGGCGTGAAACAGGGCCACAGTTTTTGCCTCATCCCATGTTTCCATGCCGCTGCAGATCATTCCGAGCTGTATGGTGAGGGCAATGATGAGCAGCAGGTCGTATCTCGGGATGCCGATTGCGCCGGCATGAGGCACGATGAAAATTGCCAGAAAGAACAGGCCTACGAAGAGGCAAGCGCGGGCTTCTTTTAAACCGAACCAGAGAAACTCCACGATGAAACGGCGTATTCCAACAAGCTGGTGAGAGGGAAAATGGTGTTGGAACATGCGTCCAAGACCATTCAGCGGATCGCGGGTCGTATGTGTCTGATCAGCGCCAGGTATCATTCTGCTTCTTTGGGTTCGAGTGGGTGGATTCTTTGATGCTGCGATGGTGCGCGTTGCCCGTTTGAGAGGATCGCATTGGATGCTATCTCACGCGACAAGGGATGGCCAGATATTGGATCGCCGTCTAACCTTGGTCAGGAGCCTATACGTTTTATGGATGTGACGACGAAGAAATCACCAAAGCAAAAAATCGCTGGACTGTGGCGTGGAAGGCTCCCGGTTTTGCTGGCCGCTTTGCTCGTTGTCGCCGCTGGTCTTGTTTTGCGGCGGTTTGGGT
>CAJYRE010000112.1 GCA_913776675.1 Rhizobiaceae bacterium | reverse complement strand
TTTGGAAACACAATCTGAGAGCATCGTAACGTTTCCGATCGTCGGAACGATGCTCTACTCAATAATTACTTAAATCTAAATCCGTTTAAGGTGAAAATTATGCAGGAGAGTAAAAAGGTTATTTTTTCGCAACCAAACACGACTTAAGGGAGCTGGGATTATCGCCTCATGGGGCACATGAAATGAGAAACGGCAATCTGATCACATGACGATGCTGCGACTTTCAGCGCTTCCGATACGCGGCTCTCGCATCTGAATAATCATGATATGCATGAAAAAGAAAACCCGGCCGAAGCCGGGTTCTTGGTGCGGTCGAGAAGACTCGAACTTCCACGGGTTGCCCCACAGCGACCTCAACGCTGCGCGTCTACCAATTCCGCCACGACCGCATCGTGGTAGTGTGTCGATTTGCGCCGACGACGCTGCATCTAGCAAATGCCTTCGGGTCACACAAGAGTGGCTTGCAACATTTTTGTGAAATCGATTGAAATCATCAGCAACAATGGCCTTTCGTCATGATTTGACTGGATTTTTTAATTTCAAAAGATGCACGAATTTCGCTCTCAAACCATGCCTGACTCTCATGACACTACATTTGCCAAAACATGCGCCGATCATCACCGGAACTTTTGACGTTTATGCGATTCCGCTTTAATAAAAGAGCGGTGAGCGGGACTGCTATTTTTAAAAAGTTACAAAGCCTCATTTCAAGCACATAAAGAGACAGAAAAGGACTTATGTCAGATGACACCTGAAAATATCCGCAAACAAGCGTTCTCGATGCCCATTACCAACCCCTCCTATCCGAAGGGACCGTATCGGTTCGTCAATCGTGAATACATGATCATCACCTATCGCACCGATCCGGAAAAACTGCGCGCCGTGGTGCCTGAGCCTCTGGAGGTCACCGAGCCGGTTATGAAATTCGAATTTATCCGCATGCCCGACTCAACAGGCTTTGGCGATTACACAGAATCGGGCCAAGTCATTCCCGTCTCCTTCAACGGGCAGAAAGGTGGTTACGTACACTCTATGTACCTCAATGACGATGCTCCGATTGCGGGCGGTCGTGAAATCTGGGGCTTTCCGAAAAAACTGGCAGAGCCATCGCTTCGCACAGAAAAAAATGCTCTGATTGGAACTCTGGATGCAGGCACCCTGCGGGTTGCCAACGGCAGCATGGGCTACAAACACAAGGAACTGGAAAAACAAAGTGCTGAGCAAAGCTTGGCCGCAGCCAACTTCCTGCTCAAAATCATGCCGCATGTGGATTGCACCCCACGCATTTGCGAGCTAGTGCGTTACTATATGACGGACATCACCGTTAAGGGGGCTTGGGAAGGTCCAGGCGGCCTTGAGTTGTTCGATCACGCCCTTGCGCCCGTGGCAAAACTGCCGGTGCTCGAAGTGCTGTCTGCCGTGCATATTGTCGCAGACCTCACCTTGGGGCTCGGCGAAGTCGTCCATGATTATCTGGCATCCTAAAGGTGTCAGAACGCGCGAGCATCAGATTGATTGCAGTTTTCTGCACGATGCTCTCTTTGGAGGCTATCCGCTTCAGGGCAAGGGAATAGCCTCCAAACCCGAAAACGCCAATCTGCTACCACCCCTAGAGTTTGTCAGGGAAAAGTGGAATCCGGTTTTCCCGAATAGACAAACGAAAACAAAGAAGTTTAGAGTCTGTCTGATTCAATCTGAACAAGACAGACTCTAGACCAAACCAAACGAGACAGTTCGCACAATGCTTCGCACCGATCTTGATACCCATATGTTTGCTGCTGCGAACTGTCCTCCGGTACGCTGGCGCATCTCTGATCAGCCCGTGCCTTACGACGAAGCGCTGACGACAATGGAGCAGCAAGTTGCGGCCATTGCCAATGGCGAAGCTGACGAACTGGTGTGGCTATTGGAACATCCGCCGCTTTATACGGCGGGAACCAGCGCTGACCCAAAAGATTTGATAGACACCCAGCGCTTCCCGGTTTTTGCCACTGGGCGTGGCGGTGAATATACCTATCACGGCCCCGGCCAGCGCATTGTCTATGTCATGCTGGACCTGAAACGGCGACGGCAAGATGTACGAGCCTATGTTGCCGCCTTGGAAGATGTCGTCATTCGCACACTGGATCTGATGAATGTGCGTGGAGAACGACGCGAGGACAGAGTGGGCGTCTGGGTCCGCCGCCCTGAGAAACCCACCATGCCCGATGGCAGCATGGCTGAAGACAAGATTGCGGCTTTGGGCATACGCCTGCGCCGATGGGTTAGCTTTCACGGCCTGTCACTCAACGTTGAGCCCGATCTTTCGCATTATAGCGGAATCGTGCCCTGCGGCATCTCAGCCTATGGCGTTACAAGTCTTGTCGATTTGGGATTGCCCGTGGTGATGGCCGATGTGGATGTTCATTTGCGGACAGCCTTTGAGGCTGTCTTCGGTCCCACACGAATGGATTGATCAAAAAACAACCAGGAGCCCACCTGGTTGATCATTCCCTAATATTTGCAGTTCTGCTCAATATCCGCAATGCGACGATTTAACGTATCGATCATCGCCGCCGTTTCTTCATGCATACGCACAAGGCGCTGCAGCTCCCAGCGCATGAAATTCACCATTTCAGCTTCTTCACTCTGAGCATCAGGCCCCTCGCCTGCACCTGTCAGCAGCCAGGATGACGACACGCCCAGAATCCCGGCAACCTTGCTGATATTCTTCTGATCAACCTCGGATGAGTCATCACCCCAAGACCGCCGATTGCTTTTTTCACAAACACTTGCTGCGCCTGCCAGATCAGAACGCTCAATGCCCACAGAATTGCGAACACACTCCTGGCGATCCGCAAAGCTATCATCGCCATTGGTCAAAACGGTCTTACTCTTAAAACTCACCATACAAGTACAATCCTTTTACAGCCGCTCTCAACGACATCACATCCAAACAACGCACCCCAACCAGCAAGAATTGCCCCTCACGCCTGAACCCAAAGGCTCGAGGCCTGAAAATAGACCAATCTTAACTGTGCGACAGCGCGTTTTGGCTACCCGATCAAGGGCAGATTACTGACCAGCACAACGGGAACCTTTTCAATTCAATTCCCGATCGTTGCCTCTCCCTTTGTCCGTGCGATCACCGTTTAAACATTCTCTGAAATCAGCAGGAAAACAGGGCAACCCGTTTTTTGTTCCTGAGATTTTTTTAAAAATCAGCCGCACGCAAATGTTACGAGAAGATACAGAACGACGCAATCGAATGTTAACCTCCGAATGGCCAACCATCAGGGCCGATTTTACAGATCACAGATTGCAATTCTAGATACTTCTAAAAATAAAATATCAAAAAATATAAATACATATCAAATAGATAAATAGCACATCTTAAGCGTTTACCTTTGTAAATCCGAAATAAGCATCCCCAAAAATCCGCCCAAAAAGAGTAGGATTTTTTCACTCAACTTGCGCATTTCATATTAAATCTAAGTTAACGATATTTTTAACTATGTATCAAAATGATACAAAATTCCCATATCGGGGCGCTGTTTTTTGCACTCACATTTTGCGTGCTTCATTTTTGGGCAGTCGCCATACGTTCGGTTTCATCAAAAAAATACGTCAGGGATTGCGCGTCAGCCCTCGCCACACAGATGAAAACGGCGGTCTGAAGAATGGCACTCAAGGAAAGGAAAATTGGCCAGAGGCAAGGCTGAGAGACATCAGCTCAAAAGACAACGCGCATCACAGACGCGGAAACAGCCTGCGGGCAAAATATGCACAAAAGCAGAATAAAGCGCTGTTTACAGCAATTTGAAAACGCAACAGGATCGCTTGCAGAGCAATCCGCACAACATCATTGATGACAGCGGAATCGCCTGCGAAACAAAGCGATGCAATCCATGCGAAGGGACACGGCGAGTCTCTTCAGGCCATATAAGGCAGGCAACACTGTAAAGAGTGCCCACTTCATCACAATACGACAGTGTGTAAAATACCGGGTTATTCTGCTGCCTTGGGTATACTGTCTGCCCCTTCAGAAGCATCTGCTCCACTCTCGGGCAGCGCTTCGTCTTCTACGCGGGGCTTCAGCGGCTCCAATTCGTAGGAATAGCCTTCCAGCATGGAATAGGCACGCTCGATGGCGTCAATTTGCGCCTCGGCAGCTTTGATGGCATCTGAAATGGATTGTGTGCGGGCACGCAGCATGGAACCGAGAACATCTTTGTCCGGGCGACGCTCAAGACGATCAACATGCTGGCGAATGCGGCCTCGATGGCGCTCCAACTCCAGAATATGGAAGCGTGACTTCAGAATATCGTCTGTCAACTTGCGCCGTAAGGCCGAAACAGGATCAAAACTGCCCGGCTCACGCTCGTCCAGAATCATGTCATTGACGAGAGTTTCCAGCACCATCAACCCTTTCAGATCGGCCACATCGGCCAACTGCGGGTCATAGCCGGTGTCGTCATAGACTTTGCGGCGCACAGGATCTTTCAAAAGATCATAGGAGGTTGAAATACGACCAAACTCATCCGGATCACCACCCGCATCGGGGTGTGCGCTCTTGGCCTTCTTGCGATAGGCCGCCTTGATGGCCGTCTCGTCGGCGTCGCGCTCAAGTCCGAGCATGGAATAGGGATCGATCACAGGGCCACCTGTTGTATGTCTTTGCTACAGCGGCTCATCAAGAGCCAACTCATTCATCACCGCAGTTTAGCGCAGCGCGCGGCGAAAAGGTGAAAAGAAATCCGCAATCCCCAAAACAGATTGTGCGAGCGGATCAAAATCGCCTTTAGCAGACCTGAAAGAACATCTCAATGTGGCAAAGAAACAGCATTTTCACTGCAAACCTTGCAAATGCCGTATTTTCCAGTCGCGCGAATGAATTGCCTGTTATAAAAGGACCGCAAAACTTCCACTGCCGGATGAAGAGAGAACCATGACGATCCCGAATGCAATCCAGATCACCCCGGAACTGGTCGCCTCCCATGGCCTGAAACCTGAGGAATATGACCGGATCCTGCAACTGATCGGACGGGAGCCGACCTTTACCGAGCTTGGTATTTTCTCGGCCATGTGGAATGAGCATTGCTCGTACAAATCCTCCAAACGCTGGCTGCGCACCCTTCCCACCACCGGCCCGCGCGTGATTCAGGGCCCCGGTGAAAACGCCGGTGTTGTGGATATTGATGATGGCGATTGCGTTGTTTTCAAAATGGAAAGCCACAATCACCCATCTTATATCGAGCCTTATCAGGGTGCAGCCACAGGTGTTGGCGGTATTTTGCGTGACGTGTTCACCATGGGTGCCCGGCCAATTGCGGCCATGAATGCGCTGCGCTTTGGCGCGCCGGATCATCCGAAAACCCGGCACCTGGTTTCTGGCGTCGTGGCAGGTGTTGGCGGTTACGGCAATGCTTTTGGCGTTCCCACAGTGGGCGGCGAAGTCGAGTTTGATGAGCGCTATAACGGCAATATCCTCGTCAATGCCTTTGCCGCAGGCCTTGCCAAGTCTGATGCCATTTTCCTGTCCGAAGCCAAGGGCGTTGGCCTTCCTGTTGTTTATCTCGGTGCCAAGACCGGCCGTGATGGCGTGGGTGGTGCAACGATGGCATCGGCAGAATTTGACGAATCAATTGAGGAAAAGCGCCCGACTGTGCAGGTCGGCGACCCCTTCACCGAAAAATGCCTGCTGGAAGCCTGTCTGGAACTGATGAAGACCGGCGCTGTTATTGCCATTCAGGATATGGGCGCTGCTGGCCTGACCTGCTCGGCGGTCGAAATGGGTGCCAAGGGCGATCTGGGCATTGAACTTGATCTCGACACCGTGCCTGTGCGCGAAGAAAACATGACCGCCTATGAAATGATGCTCTCGGAAAGCCAGGAGCGCATGTTGATGGTGCTGGAACCCTCCAAGGAAGATGTGGCCAAGGCTATCTTCGTTAAATGGGGTCTGGATTTTGCCATTGTCGGCAAAACCACCGATGACCTGCGCTTCCGCATTCTGCATCAGGGTGAAGAAGTGGCCAACCTGCCCATCAAGGAACTGGGCGATCAGGCTCCTGAATATGACCGTCCATGGCGGGATGCCGACAAGCGCAGCCCGCTGCCAGCCAATCTGGTAGAGGAGCCAGCCGATTACCGTGCAGCGATTCTCTCGCTTGTGGGCTCGGCCAATCAGTCCAGCCGCCGCTGGGTTTACGAGCAATATGATACGCTGATCCAGGGCAATTCACTGCAACTTCCCGGCGGTGATGCCGGTGTGGTGCGGGTGGAGAATCATCCCACCAAGGCACTGGCTTTCTCTTCGGACGTGACCCCGCGCTATGTAGAGGCCGATCCGTTTGAGGGTGGCAAGCAGGCGGTTGCCGAATGCTGGCGCAACATCACCGCAACGGGTGCAGAACCTTTGGCGGCCACGGACAATCTGAATTTCGGCAATCCTGAAAAGCCCGAAATCATGGGCCAGTTGGTACAGGCCATCAAGGGCATTGGCGAAGCCTGCCGTGCGCTGGATTTCCCGATCGTTTCGGGCAATGTGTCGCTCTATAATGAAACCAATGGCGTCGCCATTCTGCCAACGCCCACCATTGCCGGTGTTGGCCTGCTGCCGGATTGGAAGCATATGGCCCGCATTGGTGCCGCCAAGGATGGCGATCACGTTGTTTTGATCGGCACCGATGGTTCGCATCTGGGCAGTTCAATTTACATGCGCGATCTGCTTGGGCGCACCGATGGTCCGGCACCGGAGGTTGATCTTCATGCCGAGCGTCGCAATGGTGATTTTGTGCGCTCTGCCATCCGCAACGGTCAGGTCACGGCCTGCCATGACATTTCGTCGGGCGGTCTGGCCTTGGCGCTGAGCGAAATGGCCATTGCTTCCGGCAAGGGCCTGAACATCAATCTGGCAGAATGCAAAGGCTTGAACCACGCACTTCTGTTTGGCGAAGATCAGGCGCGCTATGTGATCACCGTGCCTGCTGATCTGGCCAATTTCGTCTGTGCCAATGCGGAAGGCTCCGGCATTCCATTCCGCCGTCTCGGTAAAGTCGGGGGGGATGCGCTGGCAATTGCCGATGTGTGTACAATCACAGTTGACGAATTGCACAAGGCCCATGAATCGTGGTTCCCTGAATTCATGGATGGCAAGGCACCCAGCCTTGCTGCCGCAGAATAACAACAAGAGGGAGCAAAACCATGGCGATGAAACCCGGCGACATTGAAGACATGATCAAGGCTGGCATTCCCGGCGCAAAGGTCGTGATCCGCGATCTGGCAGGAGATGGCGATCACTATGCCGCAGAGGTGGTGGCAGAAGCCTTTCGTGGAAAAACCCGCGTTCAGCAACACCAGATGGTTTATGATGCCCTGAAAGGCAATATGGGCGGCGTGTTGCATGCTCTGGCCTTGCAGACCTCCATTCCCGAAGCCTGAGATAGAACCCCAAAGCCATGAGCAACCCCATCTCTTCTTTCATCAAATCCCTGCTCACCTCCATCAGGGGCGAGATGGCGGACAGACAAGAATTCAAGGAAAAGCGTCTGCAACGGGCCAAAAATCCGCAGACTGAAAAAGCAACGGAAATTGCCAAACCCGTCCACCGGAGCAAAACCGCAAGACAGGCACGGCGCAGAACCCGCACCAAAGGTTGATTGAAAAATCAACCTTTGCGGTTTTGCATGGCTGGCGACCAATGCTTATATAAACATCATCAAACTGCGGCTTTGACCCGCATGTGAAAGGACAAATCCATGAGCGGTGTGAATGAATTCATCGACAATGAAGTGAAGAGCAATGACGTGGTGCTGTTCATGAAGGGCACGCCACAGTTTCCTCAGTGAGGTTTTTCCGGACAGGTTGTTCAGATTCTTGACTACCTTGGCCTGGACTATAAGGGCATCAATGTTCTCGCTGATCAGGAAATTCGGGAAGGTATCAAAGCCTATTCCAATTGGCCAACAATTCCGCAGCTTTACGTGAAGGGCGAATTCATTGGCGGCTGTGATATTGTGCGCGAAATGTTCCAGGCAGGCGAGCTTCAGCAGCATATGCAGGAAAAGGGTATTGCCGTTCGCGGTGCCGCATAAGCTGTAATTTGACCACAACCCTGTTGTTAATCAGGGTGAGGATCGTTATTGTTTAAAAGTAACTTCGCTATCAAGGCGTCGCTTAATGCGGCGCCTTTCCGCTGTTTAGGACTCTTTCATGACGGATTCCCACCGTTCCACGCCAGCCGGCCTCAAAGGCACGAGCAAGCTGGAGTTCGTATTCTTGTGCGCTGCATTGATGGCAACAAATGCTCTGGCCATCGACATTATGCTGCCCGCCTTGCAACAAATCGGCTCTGCGTTGAATGTTGCCAATGAAAATCATCGCCAATATGTGGTCACTGCCTATCTTGTGGGCTTTGGCTGCGCGCAACTGGTTTATGGCCCCCTGTCGGACCGCTTTGGTCGGCGCACACCTTTGCTGGCTGGTCTGGTCATTTATATTCTGGCGGCCCTTGCCATTATTGTTGCTCCCAGCTTTGCTGGCTTGCTGATTCTGCGCTTCATTCAGGGGGCTGGATCGGCTGGTACGCGCGTCATCACCATTTCCATCGTGCGTGACATTTACGGCGGTCGGCAAATGGCCGAAGTCATGTCGCTGATCATGATGGTGTTCATGATCATCCCCATTGTGGCACCCGGCACTGGGCAGCTCATCATGCTGTTTGGCAATTGGCATCTGATTTTTCTGTTTATTGCCGTTGGTGCATCCCTGATTGGTCTCTGGACGTACAAACGTCTGCCGGAAACGCTGGCCCATGAAAACCGCCGGGAGTTTACCCCCGCTGTTATTCTTCAGGGCTTCAAGATTGTGCTGAGCAATCGCATCGCCTTGTTCTATACGCTGTCCAGCACCTTCGTGTTTGGATCACTTTTCGGCTTTATCAATTCTGCCCAACAGATTTACATGGGCATTTATCATCTTGGAGAATGGTTTCCGGTCGCATTCGCAGGTGTGGCGATTTTCATGTCGCTGTCATCCTTCCTGAATTCCAAACTGGTCGGTCGCCTTGGTATGCGCCGCCTGTCTCATGGTTCGCTGTTTGGCTTCATAACCATCAATGGATTGTGGTTGCTTGCCGAAACCTACGGCCCGCAACCCTTACCCTTCTTTGTGTTCATGGGATTTTTCTCGCTTTCCATGTTCCAGTTTGGCTGGATCGGCGGCAACTTCCAAACTCTGGCCATCGAACCTCTGGGGCACGTCGCGGGGACAGCATCCTCCGTGCTGGGCTTTATCTCCACCGTGGGCGGTTCGCTGATTGGTGCCGTCATCGGTCAGGCTTTTGATGGCACCGCCCGCCCGCTGGTGATCGGGTATTTCGCTCTCGGTGTCATCGGTCTCGTGTTTGTGTTGATCGCTGAAAAAGGCAAACTTTTCCACGCCCAAAATCCGAAAGTATAAAACGCAATCAGCACCGGAAACGTGACCTGATAGATAACCCTACCGCGCGCCCCAAACCTCTCACAGGGGCGCGCGACATGCCGTTATATATTTGAAATTCAATGTAAAAATTATCATTTTCGATCAGTGCGATAAGTCTAGCACGCAGTCTTTGCCACAGAATCGCCAAAATATTTATTGCTTTTTGCTCCTATCAAAAAATTGAGGAATAAAGTGATGATCACCGTTTATTTCTGGCAATTGAATATTCCAAAAAGTGTCAGTCATGCAGCTCTGCGAATTGGCGTTGGGCAATCTTCCGGGCTGGATACCTATGTGAGCTGGTGGCCGGGGCCAAGTGATGCGAAGATAACCGATCCCACAACCTGGGTGACCGACCCAATGGTTCCTCATTCGCTTAAGAAAGACCTCGAAGACGAAGGATCGCCAACAGGAACTGTATCGATTTCTGGTCTTGATGAACAAGCCATGCGCCGTGAGTGGCAGAATATTCTCAAAAATGGCCCCAGATACAATGCAGCCCGTAAAAACTGCGCGTGGACAGTCAAATATCTGCTTGATATCGGCACCGGCTATCCCATGAGTGCCAAATTGGCCGATTTTGCCAATTTGCGGATGTTTGGAGGGATTTGGACACCTCGAAATACCTATGAATATGCCCTGTATGTCAAAAAAAATTACGATTCCAGACTGAAGAAATTCAAGAATGCCGACAATGCAGATCCAAGATTACGCACCGCATAATGATGTTTTAGAGCGTTTCACTGTATCCGTAAAACGCTCTAACTCTTTGTTTTTAAGCATTTCCGGACGGAAAACCGCTGCACACTTTTCCTGGAAATGCTCTACTCCTATTTTAAATTTGCCGTATGGCTGTGAGCTATACGGCACATTTCACAGGCACTTTATAGCGTAAAAACCTTCTGTTTCAGTTCCAGCCAGGTTTCTTCATCGGGCGCAATCAGCAAGCCACCCGTTGTGTGAGATGGCAAATAGGCTGAGCCATCAAACCGAGCCACATGCCCGCCCGCTTCCTGAATCATCAAGGTACCAGCCAGATGATCCCAAGGCATCAGTTTGTTATACATGGCAAAATGCATGTGCCCCTGCGAGAGAATACGATATTCGTGCGCTGCACAGCGATAGCTGGTGAAAATCCGCACTTCTGCAAGATTGTGCAAGATCTTGCGGCGCGTTTCCATATCAAAGAAACCCGTATTGGCAATTCCAATCATCTGTGACAGTGATGGGGCAGAAACCATCTCCATCTTTTCCTGATTGCCATCCGGTTTGCACAACCAGGAGCCGCTGCCCTTTTCCGCGATGGCCCAATCATTGCCCATGGGATCATAGATCAACCCGGCAATGGTCTCGCCTTTATGGACAACGCTCAGCATGACGCCAAACAGCGGCAAGCCAGCAGCAAAATTGAACGTGCCGTCAATCGGATCAACCACCACGGCCAGATCGGCATCTGCCAGCTTATCCAGCAAAGCAGGATCACTGGCC
>CAJYRE010000111.1 GCA_913776675.1 Rhizobiaceae bacterium | reverse complement strand
TGGTGGCCAAGCTGACGCCGTCACAGGCAAGCGCAATCACCGTTGGGGCTGTTGTTGGCATCCATTTTCCAATCGAGCATGTTTTCCTGTTTGGCGAAGACGGCACGCGCATGCCGATTGAGGCCGTGTCTCACGCAGGCATTCTGGAGGCTGTCCGGTGAGTGTTGCTGCCATCACCCCTGCCCTCAACATCGGACAACGCGTGCATCAAAACCGGCAGGCCCGCATGGGTTGGCTGCTGGTGGCACCTGCTCTTTTGCTCATCCTGCTGTTCATTGTGCTGCCGACACTTGCCGTGGTTCTGCTTGGCTTTACGGATTATGAGCTGGGTTATCCAAGTTTTCATTTTGTCGGTTTGAAAAACTACATCCATCTGTTTTCAGACCGCACCTTTCGCATTTCGCTGTGGAACACCACAATTTACACCCTGCTGGTAGCACCAGTGTCGCTCATTCTCGGCCTTGGCATTGCCTTGCTGATCGAAGCCGAACCTTGGGGCAAATCGCTGTTTCGCACGGTGTTTTTCCTGCCCGTTGCCTCGCTGATCGTCGCTATGGCGACCGTGTGGCAATATATGCTGCATCCCACCATGGGGCCGGTCAATATTCTTCTGTCCATGGTTGGCATTCAGGGGCCGAACTGGCTGGGTGCCTCCAGCACGGCGCTCTACAGCCTGGCCATTATTGGCGTGTGGCAATCGGTTGGCTTCAACATGGTGCTGTTTCTGGCAGGCCTCACCGCCATTCCGCGCGATCTCTATGCAGCGGCTGAAATTGATGGTGCCAAGCATTGGCTGGATCGTTTCCGGCTGGTGACATGGCCGATGCTGGGACCAACCACGCTGTTTGTCACCACCATCAGCATTATCAACGCGGTCAAAGTGTTTGAAACGGTGAAAACCCTGACCGAAGGCGGTCCCAACAAAGGCTCGGAAGTGCTGCTCTACACCATCTACCGCGAGGGTTTCGTCTATTTGCGGGTTGGCTATGCCTCGGCGATGACGGTGGTGTTTCTGGCCATCCTGATTGTGTTGATGTTCCTTCAATATCGGTTTCAGGACAAGAAGGTGCATTACTGATGGCAAACGCACATCCCAATACCATCACCTTTGGCCGCATGATCCGGCTGGGTCTTCTGTCTCTGATCGCTTTGATCTTCTTCTCGCCCTATGTGTTTTTGCTTTCAACGGCAGGCAAGGCACAGGCTGATATTTTCAGCTCGTCGCTGTCGATCATCCCGCAGCATTGGTATTTTGCTGAAAATTTCGCAAAGGCCTTTTCCAAGGTCAACATGCCGCAATTGCTGTGGAATGGCGTTGTGGTCTGCGGGTTGATCCTGATCTTGCAGGTGATGGTGGCCGTGCCTTGCGCCTATGCCATGGCCAAGCTGCAATTTCGCGCCGCCCGCACCATGATGATGATGGTGATGCTCGGCCTGCTGATCCCCATCCATGCCACAGCTTTGCCGCTCTATGTGGCTTTTGATCGGCTATCCCTGATCAACAGCTATACGGCGCTGGTGGCTCCGTTCTCCATCTCGGTGTTTGGCATCTTCCTGTTTTTGCAATTCTTTCGTGCTCTGCCGGACGATCTGATCCATGCGGCGCGTCTGGATGGCATGTCGGAAATGGAGATTGTTACCCGCGTGATTGTGCCCAATGCCTGGCCTGCGATTACCGCCTTTTCGATCTTTTCCGTGGTTGCCCATTGGAATGATCTGTTCTGGCCGCTGATTGTGATTTCCAAACAGGGCCTTGCCACGCCGCCCCTGGGGCTTTTGTTTTTCCGCGCAGCAGAAGCCGGCGACGATTACGGCGCACTGATGGCCGCCACCCTCATCATCACCCTTCCCCTCGTGCTTGCCTTTCTGCTGGCCCAGAAGCGCTTCGTTGAGGGAATCACCATGACCGGTCTCAAAGGTTGACTGGTCGCAAAATCAGGAGAGCGCTATGATCCACTTCAAAAAGCTTGTTGCCATTGCGGCAATCGGCATGGGCTTCACCGTGCAAGCGCATGCCGAAACCGTGCTGACCGTGCATTACCCCATGCCCGGTTTCTTCAAGGACGTGATGGACACGATCTCGAAGAAATTCATGGCAGAAAACCCCGACATCAAGATCCAGTTCGCCAGCCCTTCGCCGACCTATGAAGAAGGCATCCAGACCATCATGCGTCAGGCGGGCACGTCTGAAATGCCGGATGTCACCTTCATCGCGCTGAACCGCCTGCGGATGCTGGAAGAGCGTAAAGTGCCTGTTGATCTTGGCCCGTTTATTGCCAAGGAAGGCGGCAAGATGGCTGAGCAGGGCTTCTCCGACACCATCCTAAAACTCGCACAGGTCAAGGGCAAGCAGGTTGGTCTGGCATTCGCCACCTCCACCCCGATCATGTATTATAACGCCGATCTGGTGCGCAAAGCCGGTGGCAATCCGGATGTTCCGCCAAAGACCTGGGACGAAGTGATTGCTCTGGGCGGCAAGATCAAGAAGCTTGGCGACGGCGTGGACGGCATCGACTTCCGCTGGCAGGGCGATGACTGGATGTTCTCCGCCCTTCTGTTCGGCGCAGGCGGTACCATGCTCTCGGCGGATGAAACCAAAGTGACCTTCAATGGTCCTGAAGGCCTCAAGGGTGCCGAAATCCTCTCGCGCATGGTCAAGGAAGGCGGTCTGCCGGTGTTTACCAAGGCGGCGGGCGAACAGGCCTTTGCGGCGGGCAAGGTTGGCTTCGAATTCCAGACCACCGGCGCTCTTCGCAACACCATCAAGAATGTGGGCGGCAAGTTTGATCTGCGCACCGCTGAAATTCCGCTGATTGATCCGGTCAATGGCAAGCTGCCCACCGGCGGCAATGCGGTTGTTATCCTCACCCGCGATGCGGCCAAGCAGGAAGCAGCGTGGAAATTTGCCAAGTTTGCCTCTGGTCCCTACGGTGCCTCCGTTGTTGTGCCCGGCACCGGCTATGTGCCCAACAATGAGCTGGCTGCGAAATCACCAGAGTATCTCGGCAATTTCTACAAGGAAAATCCGCTGTTTGTGGCTGGTCTCAAGCAAATGCCGCGCATGGTGCCATGGTACGCCTTCCCCGGCAGCAATGGCGTGAAGGTGACTGAAACCATCGTTGAAAACCTGTCGCGTATTGTCGAGCAGAGCGCCTCGCCAAAGCAGGCGCTGGATGATGCGGCCGCTGATGTGGCTGATCTTTTGCCACGCAAGTAACGAAAGAGTGGAATAGGACGCCGCCCACCGGGCGGCGTTTTCTTATGGGGTCAAATCATCCGCACCGTGCCACCGATGCGCAAACTGTGTGGCACACTGAGATGGCGCGGTTTGCTACCGTTTTCGGTCATGTCAATCAGCAGCGAGGCAGCAGCCGCCCCCATACTGGCATCGGCCATTTCGATGGTGGTCAGGGGCGGGTCAATCAACCGGCCAAGGGAAATGCCATCGAAGCCTGCCACGGAAGCATCGACTGGGACATTGACCCCCTCGCGGCGCAAGGCAGATCGGAAGAGCGTCGTGTAGGGAAAGAG
>CAJYRE010000110.1 GCA_913776675.1 Rhizobiaceae bacterium | reverse complement strand
GGTCTCATAAGGCCCTGCAAGGGTGCGGGAACGCGCCATCGTCACCGCATGGTCATAGCCAGTGCCACCTTCCGCAACGGTCAGATAATACCAGCCATTGCGCTTGAACAGGTGCGGCCCTTCCACCAGACCCAGTTCAGTACCCGGATAAATATTATGCACCGGCCCAACCAGCTTTTTCGTGGCAGAATCCCATTCCTGCAACAGAATGCCATCAAAGGCCGGATTATCACCAAGCGTGTTATGGGCTTCCGGACGGTAGTTCCAATGCATGTTGACGAACCATTTGCGGCCATCATCATCATGAAACAGCGAAGGATCGAAACCGGAGGAATTGACGTAGACCGGGTCGGACCATTCCCCCTCAATGGTCGGTGATGTTACGATGTAATTGGGCGTATCCTTGAAGCTGCCGTCGTAGCGTTTCACATCAGTGTAAACCAGCCAGAACAGCCCATCGGCATAGGACAGGCATGGTGCCCAGATGCCGCAACTGTCGGGATTGCCACGCATATCGAGCTGGCTTTTGCGCTCCAGCGGGCGGCGGATCAGCGTCCAGTTGACCAGATCGCGCGAGTGATGGATTTGCACGCCCGGATACCACTCGAAGGTGGAGGTTGCGATATAATAATCATCGCCAACACGGCAGATCGATGGGTCCGGGTTAAATCCCGGCAAAATGGGATTCATGATCATTGTTTTTCCTCCCAAAAACAAAAGCCCCCGCGCCCGATTGGGCGTGGGAGCAATTTTCAATCAATCCCGTTCAGCCGATTTGGCCCAGAGATTGATGTCGGCTTCCTTGGCGTAAGTGTTGATCTCAACCAGTTCCGCATCGGTAAATGTCAGATTATCCAACGCCTTCACGCAGTCCTCAATCTGCGAGACGCGGCTGGCACCAATCAGCGCCGACGTCACACGCCCGCCGCGCAGCACCCACGCAATCGCCATTTGCGCCAACGTCTGGCCGCGCTTTTCAGCAATAGCGTTCAGCTTGCGGATGTTGTCGATGATTTCGGGGCGAATGAAATCACGCTTGAGAAAATGGTTCTGAGCCGCACGGCTATCCTGCGGAATGCCGTTCAGATATTTGGTGGTCAGCATGCCTTGCGCCAAAGGCGAAAACACGATCGATCCCATGCCAACATCATCCAGCGTATCCAGAAGCGCATCATCTTCGACCCAGCGATTGAGCATGGAATAGCTTGGCTGATGGATAAGCAGCGGCGTGCCGAGGCCTTTCATGATCTCGACAGCTTCACGGGTGCGCTGGGAATTGTAAGAGGAAATCCCCACGTAAAGGGCGCGGCCTGACCTAACGATATGATCGAGCGCGCCGCAGGTTTCTTCCAGCGGCGTATCGGGGTCAAAACGATGCGAATAGAAAATATCGACATAATCAATGCACATGCGCTTCAGGCTCTGATCGCAGGATGAAATCAGATATTTGCGGCTGCCCCATTCGCCGTATGGGCCGGGCCACATGTAGTAACCAGCCTTGGAGGAGATGATCAGCTCATCGCGCAGACCGTGAAAATCCGTTTTGAGGATTTCACCAAAAGCGAGTTCGGCAGAACCCGGCAACGGGCCATAATTGTTGGCCAGATCGAAATGGGTGATGCCCAGATCAAACGCCGCCCGGCACATATCGCGCTTGAGCTGGTGCGGCGTATCATCACCAAAATTGTGCCAAAGGCCCAACGAGACGGCTGGAAGCTTCAAGCCACTTTTGCCGCAGCGATTATAGATCATCCGCTCATAGCGGTTTTCAGCCGGTTGCCAGCTCATCATGCTCTCCCTTTCATAAAGATGGGGCGCACTCATCGCCCCATCATTTGTGATCCCATATAGGGCCGGTGTTACTTTAACAAAGCCCGTGCCTCTTCTATGCCAAGGGCGGCCGGTTGGGTACAGGTCGTAGAAAGTGTAATGAACTCACCCGTCTCGCCAGACTTGAGAATGGCTGTCATTACATCCACACCATGCAGCACCCGATCCAGCGAGCAGCGGGCATCGCGGCCTTCCAGAATGGCCAGCGCCATATCGGCAAGGCCCGCAGTGCGGTAGTTGGCGCGCGGTCCCTGCTGGCTCTCCTGATTGTCGATGCCGAACGGATGATCCCAGGCTTCCAGCGGTTTGATCTCCTTGTTGCGGCCCGTGGCTTCCACAAGACCGCCAAAGAAATTCGGATCCGGCACAAACAGCGAGCCTTCCGTGCCATACAGTTCCATATTCGCATGGCGATGGCACCAGACATCCCAGCTAGCCGACAGTGTGATGGTGGCACCGTTCACAAACTCCAACAGCGCGTGGATGTTGGTGGGTGTTTTGACCGGGATCACCTCACCATTGCGTGGCTCGCTGGTGATGATGCGGGTTTCATTGGCCATGGAGGTCAGCGCACCGACGCGCTTGACTGGTCCAATCAGATTGATCAGGTTGGCGATGTAATATGGTCCCAGATCAAGGATCGGCCCGCCGCCGGGCAGGAAGAAGAAATCCGGGTTGGGATGCCACATTTCCATGCCCGGACTCATCACATGGCAGGTGCCAGAGGTGACGCGGCCAATACCACCTTCATCAATATATTTGCGAGCCAACTGGTGAGAGCCACCCAGAAACGTATCGGGCGCGCAACCAACGGACAGGCCTTTTTCCTTGGCAATGCGGCGCAGGTCTTCGCCTTGCTCAAGGCTCAACACCAACGGCTTTTCGG
>CAJYRE010000109.1 GCA_913776675.1 Rhizobiaceae bacterium | reverse complement strand
CATACAGAGGGCCTTGCGTATCAGACAGGTCGGGCAGCCAATGCGTCACCATGACAATTATCCTTATTGTCATTATATTTTCAGATATTGTATCTGTTTTTATACCAAGAGCAAGCGTTTTACGATTGAATTGTCAGGGTGTGATGATGGAAATGGTGACAATAAATACAATTGACTCTGTGAGTATGTCGGAAAGCGCGATTGTCGAGCGTTCACCGCAGAGCCATCCCCGCAGGACATGGATCAGACACGTTCGTCAGCGGATTGCCTGGTGGTGGCTCATGCGATCAACCCGTATCAATCTTGCTGATCTTGATGATGGATTGTTGCGCGATATTGGCATAACGCCTGAAGAGGCCAATAGTGAGCTGAAAAAATCACTCTATCTTTTTAATTTTTAATCAAGACCGAAGTCTGATCTTGCCGAAACGACAAGATCAGACAAAACTTGATATTAGCTGCAACCCGGATTGCCGCCTGCCCAACGCTTCACATCGGTTGCAATCCGCCCGGAGACAGGCTCATTCATCAGCGGGCCAAAAGCCTGCATTTTAGCAGGTGTACCCGTTGCCATCACCACCAAAAGCGGGCGAATGTCATTTGATCCCTTGCGGACCAGCAAAATGCGCGGCTGGCCAGAGAAGGAGGTCAGCTCGGCATCCATTTTATAGGCTTTGAAAGCGGGGTCTGCGGACTTGAACCAGCAACTGGATGCCCCTTTCATCACCCGATGCATCACTTCTTCTGCGCTGCGGCCCGCTGGGGGAGCCGATGGCGTTGATGCGCAGGAGGCCAGTGTTGCAAGGCTGGCAAGGCAGGCCAGAGTATAAATTTGACGCATATTCTCATCCTGTCGGAAATACGTCCAAGGCTGTCAGCGACCTGTGGCTGGCAGCCTTGGAGCGTGTATGCTTGAAGCTTTATGGATAGCAAAAATGTCTTGCCATTCTATCTGGCCATTTATCGTGGCAATCTTCAGGCGGCAGCAATCACATTCAGGGCAGACGCAAAGATACCGCGTCCATCATTGCCACCATGCGCGGCTTCAATCAGGTTTTCAGGATGTGGCATCATGCCCAGAACATTGCCGCCTGCATTGATAATGCCAGCAATATTGTTCACGGAGCCATTCGGATTGGTGCCTTCTGCATAGCGGAAAACCACTTGGCCATTGTCTTCAATACGTTGAAGTGTCTCGGCATCGGCAAAATAATTGCCATCGTGATGGGCAACGGGGCAGCGGATAACCTGGCCTTTGGCATAGGCGCGGGTGAAATCTGTCTCGTCGTTCGCCACTTCGATCTTCACTTCGCGGCAGACAAATTTGAGCGATGCATTGCGCATCAATGCGCCGGGCAGCATGCCAGCTTCCAGAAGAATCTGAAAGCCATTGCAGACGCCCAGAACCTTCACACCCTGTTCGGCTTTGGCCTTGATGGCCTGCATGACAGGCATACGGGCTGCAATGGCACCACAGCGCAGGTAATCACCATAGGAAAATCCACCGGGGATGACAATCAAATCAACATCCGGAAGTTCCGTTTCTGTCTGCCAGACGGTGATGGGTGCGGTGCCGGAAATCTTGGTCAGGGCCGCAATCATATCACGGTCGCGGTTAAGGCCGGGGAGTTGGACAACGGCTGATTTCATGGCTACGGCTCGAACCTTGCTTTGTGTTTCTGCCAATCCTCAATCATGTGAGGACGTTTGAAAAGGCGATGGGAAGCGCTCGTCTGAGGCTAAACGCTGCCCTGAACGTGTCATTTCAGGCGATTGAAATCGCGTAATTCTCGATTACAGTGTTGGCCAGAAGCTTTTCGCACATGGCCTTGATCTGTTCTTCGGCCTGAGCCTTGTCAGAGGTTTCGACAACAAGATCGAAAACCTTACCCTGACGCACCTGGTTGACACCATCAAAGCCCAAGGCACCCAGTGCGCCTTCGATTGCTTTTCCCTGCGGGTCCAGAACGCCGTTCTTCAAAGTGACGGTGACGCGAGCCTTAATCACGAATGTGTCTCCAAAACTTACTTGACCAGAACCGGACCAGTGCCGCGAACGGGTTCGTTTTCATTGATAATACCAAGACGGCGGGCAACTTCCTGATAGGCTTCCAAAAGGCCGCCCATATCATTGCGGAAACGGTCCCGGTCCAGCTTTTCGTGGGTTTCAATGTCCCAGAGGCGGCAGCTATCGGGCGAAATCTCGTCTGCAAGGATAATGCGCATCATGTCGCCTTCATATAGGCGACCGCACTCAATCTTGAAATCCACCAGTTGGATGCCGATACCCAGAAAAAGCCCGCTGAGGAAGTCGTTGATGCGGATGGCCAGCGCCATGATGTCGTCCAGCTCGGCCGGATTTGCCCAGCCAAAAGCCGTAATATGCTCTTCAGACACGATCGGGTCTTCCAGCGCATCCGACTTATAGTAAAATTCGATGATGGAGCGCGGCAAAACCACGCCTTCCTCAATGCCCAGCCGCTTTGACAGCGAGCCAGCAGCCACATTGCGCACCACGATCTGGAGTGGAATGATTTCCACCTCTTTGATCAATTGTTCGCGCATGTTCAGACGGCGGATGAAATGCGTAGGGATGCCGATCTTGTTGAGGTTCGTATAAACATATTCGCAAATGCGATTGTTCAGAACGCCTTTTCCGTCAATGACATCATGTTTTTTCTTGTTGAAGGCTGTCGCGTCATCTTTGAAAAACTGGATCAGCGTGCCTGGCTCAGGACCCTCATACAGGATCTTGGCCTTGCCTTCGTAAATACGGCGGCGACGGTTCATGACGGCTTGTCTCTATTGTTGGCGTCTCACGCGGGACGCTCTGTGTCAGTGTTTGAGGCGGTCCATAACGGAAAACGCAGCTTTTCACAATCCGGCTCTTGCCCCCTTTCATGATTTTCCGCCAAAGGCGCGGATGAATCATCGCACTGCGCATCAAATATTGTCACAACACTCTCTATCATATCTCAGCCCAACCGTGAAACGCCAAGGCCAAGAAAGGCATGGATAACTGTTGAAAGCGTCTCTTAAAGTTTTGCAAGAAATTGTGCAAATACCATGGTGCCTTCCGGCCATGGACCGTGGCCGGACTCTGCGTTGATATGGCCCGCCTCTCCAGCGTCAATCAGAGATGCGCCCCAGGCTTTGGCAATATCATCGGCATGTTCGAAACTGCCGAAGGGGTCATTGCGGCTGGCAATCATCAAGGTGGGGAATGGAAGAGGTGTGCGGGGGTAGGGCCCGAAGGTCATCAAATGTTTTGGTTTGATGGCTGCATTGGCCACGTCGGGCGGCGCAACCAGAAAGGCACCGGCAATTTTGCTGCGAAAATGCGGCACAGCGTGAATAACGGTCGGAACCCCCAGAGAATGCGCCACCAGAACAACTGGCTTTTCAGCGCGATTGACCTCTTGCGTCAGGCGCTCAACCCAATCCTCGCGGACGGGTTTGGACCATTCGGTCTGTTCCACCCGTCGTGCGGATGAGAGCTTGTTTTCCCAGCGTGTTTGCCAGTGATCCGGACCCGAGTTTGTGTATCCGGGAACGATAAGAATATCTGCGTGCGATGCTTTCATGCTTCTTATTTGCGATGTGGTACGTGCTGCGTCAAGAGTTGCTGTGAGAAGCGGTGGCCAGATTTTATGTGGACAATGCGGGAATGGAGTGGCTTATTCTGCTGTGGCGTATGTTGTGTTGGTCGCAATAGATAGATTTATTATTATAAATGACAAAGCGCAAATATTGGTTGCTCCAGTATAATCCAAGGTTGAATTATATGATCTGTATGCCATTAGTTGCGACGATTTTATGTGTTGGATGTCTTGTTTTTTTATTGATTGTAGCTCGTCATCGATCAATATTTACGAGTATTTTGTAATTTCATATGTATCAGTGTCTCGTGCAAAAAGGTTGCATTTTGTTTCTTTCTACCGGATTGTTGCAAAGTGCTGATCACCCAAAATGGTTTAATGTGCCTTGGTTTCACTCTTTAATGTTCCGACTTTAAACCTTTGTGGATTGGTCGCGTCACTCATGGTGGCGATGATGATGCTTATTAGTTGGTATTTTGACAGAAAATCGGCTGAAGCAGCTTTATGGGCCATTGGCTATTCTTGCATCTGCTGTGGGCAAATGTTGCAGGCCTTGAGAGGAATTGCTGCTGAAAGCATTGGTACCGGTATCGGTGTTTTTTTTATTCTTTTTGGAGTTGGCCTGATCTGGATCGGCTTTCGAGCTTTTGATCATTTTTCCAGGCCTTATCTGGTTGCATTTTTACAGCCGTTGGTATGGCTATTGCTTTATTTCACGTTTCCGCAGTTTTATGGCGTGCCCAACAATCGAATTTTACTTTTCAGCATACTGATTGTGTCGCAGCTTTGTCTTATTTTGTGGTCCGTCTGGCAGGGATGGAAAAAAGAGCGCCTGCCCATGCGCATTCTGCTGATCGTCATTGGCATTATGTATGGCGTTCTGACGATTCTGCGCATTCCGATGTCTATTTTCTATCCTGTTATCGAGGTTAACGGGATTTCCTCCACATCCTGGTTTGGTGTGGTTATGTTCATATTGTATTGCAATAGCTTAGGCATGTGTTTTGGTGTTTTTGCCTTGTGTCGTGAGCGAAGCTTGAGACAATATAAGCTTGCTTCGGAAACGGATGGTTTGACAGGTGTTTTGAACCGGCGCGCTTTTTATGACCGCGTTGATAAAAAATATGGTGAAGCGGGCGGCGCTGTCGCGCTGATTGATATTGACCATTTCAAGTCCGTGAATGATCGCTACGGTCATGCCGCGGGAGATGAAGTGTTGCGCCGTTTCACCGCAATTGTTACCGAATTGCTGCGGGATGACATGGTGTTTTGCCGCATGGGTGGTGAAGAGTTTGGTTTGTTTGTTCCGGCTTCACGCGCTCATAAGGGGACCGATTTTTGTGAAACTCTTCGCATGATTGTTTCGCACACGCCCGTCGTCTGGCGTGACGAAATGATCAAGATCACCATCAGTATTGGTATTTATCACACCCTTGATGCGGGCAAAGGCCTTGATACAGGGCTTATGCAGGCTGACACATTGCTGTATCAGGCCAAAGATCAGGGGCGAAATTGTGTCGTGGCTGGATATGGCGCGAATGACAGTGCCGTGATGCGGCCTTTGGAGATTGGCGCTTCAAGGCAGACCGGTCCTGCTCTTTGGTCGCTGGCAGCCAATTCCCATGAGGCCGTTTCTCATCTTCCCTGACTGGTGCCGGATCCATAGGCAAAAGATTGAGATAGGGCAGGTGATGGCACAAAGATGAATTAGAGCTTTATGCCATCATCCTATCGATAAGTTTGTTATTTTTGGGCTGCTGCCGCAGCGGCATCATCAATGGCTGCTGCCCGGCGGAAAGCATCGCGGTCGGTCATGCGCGCAACATAATCCACCAGCGCCGGACGTTTTTCGATATTGCCAAACATCATGTTGAAGCTCAGCACGGAGGCAATATACAGATCAGCCGCCGTAAATGCCTCTCCGCCCAGAAAAGGCTTTTGCTGAATGGCATGTTCGAGTGTTTCTGTTACCAGTTCTAGGCTGCCATATCCCACGAATTTTGTGTGTTCTGGCGGCACTTCCACGCCCAACGCTTTGTTTGTGCAGGCCGCTTCCAGTGAGCCAGCGGCAAAAAACATCCAACGATAATAATCTGCGCGTGCGCCGACAGCGGGAGCAAGACCTGCCTGTGGGAAGGCGTCAACCAGATAGGCCAGAATTGCGGCTGTGTCGCAAACAGTCACGTTGCCGTGGCGGATGGCAGGCACTTTGCCCATGGGGTTGATGGCCAGATATTCCGGGCTCTTCATCTGCGGTCCGTAATCAAGCCATTCGGTCTGATAAGGCTGTCCAATTTCCTCCAGAAGCCAGCGGACAATACGGCCACGCGACATAGGATTGGTATAGAGAATAACACTATCTGACATGAGACCTCCGAAAATATTCGATTTTGACTGAAAAAGCCCGGCACAGGGCCGGGCTTCGAGGTGTTGCGTTGCGTACAGGCTTAAGCAGCCATGGCCTTCTTGAGGTTCTCGTCAACCTTGTCGAGGAAGGCTGTGGTGGACAGCCAAGGCTGATCAGGGCCGATCAACAGGGCCAGATCCTTGGTCATGAAGCCAGCTTCAACCGTGTCCACGCAAACCTTTTCAAGGGTGAGGGCAAACTTGGACAGCTCGGCATTGTCGTCCAGCTTGGCGCGGTGGGCAAGGCCACGGGTCCAGGCGAAGATCGACGCGATCGAGTTGGTCGAGGTTTCCTGACCCTTCTGATGCTGACGGTAGTGACGGGTCACGGTGCCGTGAGCAGCTTCAGCTTCAACGGTGCGGCCATCGGGCGACAAGAGAACCGAGGTCATCAGGCCGAGCGAGCCAAAGCCTTGAGCAACGGTGTCGGACTGCACGTCGCCGTCATAGTTTTTGCATGCCCAAACGTAGCCACCAGACCACTTCAGCGCAGAAGCCACCATGTCGTCGATCAGGCGGTGCTCATAGGTGATGCCGATTTCTTCAAACTTGGCCTTGAACTCAGCCTGGTATACTTCTTCGAACAGATCCTTGAAGCGGCCATCGTAAGCCTTGAGGATGGTGTTCTTGGTGGACAGATACACCGGCCACTTACGCATCAGGCCATAGTTCATCGAAGCGCGGGCGAAATCGCGGATCGATTCGTCGAGGTTGTACATCGCCATGGCAACGCCAGAAGAAGGCGCGTCAAACACGTCCTTCTCAATCACCTGACCGTCTTCACCCACGAACTTGATGGAGAGCTTGCCCTTGCCGGGGAATTTGAAATCGGTTGCCTTGTACTGGTCGCCGAAAGCGTGACGGCCAACAACGATCGGCTGGGTCCAGCCGGGAACGAGGCGAGGAACGTTCTTGCAGATGATGGGCTCGCGGAAGATAACGCCGCCGAGGATGTTGCGGATGGTGCCGTTCGGGCTCTTCCACATTTCCTTGAGGTTGAATTCCTTCACGCGGGCTTCGTCTGGCGTAATGGTTGCGCACTTGATGCCAACGCCGTGCTTCTTGATGGCGTGAGCGGCATCAACAGTGACCTGGTCGTTGGTGGCGTCGCGGTTTTCAACCGAGAGGTCGTAATATTCGATATCCAGATCAAGGTAGGGTAGGATCAGCTTTTCCTTGATGAACTGCCAGATGATGCGGGTCATCTCATCGCCGTCGAGATCGACGACAGGGTTTGCAACCTTGATCTTTTGCATATGCTTTCCTCATCAATAGCGCGGCTTTGAAATGCGCCGCATCGGAGTTTGTATAAACCGGATTTGCCTATAGCATTCTCAAAGCCCAAGGCAAACAGGAAGCGGTGTCTGGCTTCGGATTTTCGCGCAAGAGAGGTTTGAAAAGAGTTGCAGTCCACGCAATCTTAAGGGTTTGAGAAACACACACGCACCGCAGCTCTTGCCTTTTTGTGCATTTATGCCCATTCAGGCACAAAACACGGCGAATTCAGGAATGACAGATGGCAGGCACCAATAGCGAACGCGAACTTATTGCCGAAGGCCCGGCAATTATTCTGGTTGAGCCGCAATTGGGTGAAAATATCGGCATGGTGGCCCGTGCGATGGCCAATTTTGGTCTGGCTGAATTGCGTCTGGTGAATCCGCGCGATGGCTGGCCCTCGGAAAAAGCGCGCTCGGCAGCCTCAAAGGCTGATCATGTCATTGATGGCGCAGTGGTTTTTGCTACCTTGGAAGAGGCGATTGCCGATCTTCACTTCATCTATGCCACCACCGCCCGCCAAAGAGACAATTTCAAGCCTGTCGCTTCGCCGGTGACAGCCGCTTCCACCTTGCGCGGCCGCTTTAATGCAGGCCAAAAGACCGGCATTCTGTTTGGCCGCGAAAAATCTGGCCTGACCAATGAAGATGTGGCGCTGGCCGATGAAATCGTCACCTTTCCGGTGAACCCGGCCTTTGCCTCACTGAATATCGCGCAGGCCGTGTTGCTGATGTCCTATGAATGGATGAAATCCGGCATGGACGATGTAACGGCAACTCCCTTTCAGGAAGTGAATCAGGAGCCCGCGACCAAGGATGAGGTGATTGGCCTGTTTGAACACATGGAAGATGCGCTGGATGCACGCGGATATTTCCGCCCCGTCCATAAAAAGGCGCGCATGGTGGACAATCTTCGGGCTGTCTTGTCTCGGCGGGCGTTTTCCTCGCAGGAAATCAAGGTTATGCGCGGTGTTGTCTCGTCACTGGATCGGTTTTCGCGCAAAAACCCCAGAGGCGCAGGCGCTCCACTGGGTGATGAGGATGGGCTAGGTGACATCGATGACGGATTGGATAGCTGAGCTGAAACCCGTTCTCGTTTTTGATTCTGGCATTGGTGGTCTCACGGTGTTGCGCGAAGCGCGTGTGCTGATGCCGGAGCGCCATTTTATCTATGTGGCCGATGATGCGGGCTTTCCCTATGGTGATTGGGAGGAAGAGCCGCTTCGGGCGCGAATCATCACCTTGTTCGGCAGGCTTTTGTCCAGCTATGATCCCGAAGTGGTGATTATTGCCTGCAATACGGCTTTCACATTGGTGGGCGCTGATCTGCGGGCCACTTTTCCAGAGCGACGTTTTGTGGGAACGGTTCCGGCCATCAAGCCTGCGGCAGAGCGCACCCGTTCCGGCCTGATTTCGGTGCTGGCAACGCCGGGAGCCGTGAAGCGGGCTTATACCCGTGATCTCATCCAGTCTTTTGCCAGCCAATGTCAGGTCAATCTGGTGGGCTCAAAACATCTTGCCCGTCTGGCAGAGGCCTATATCCGGGGTGAAACCGTCTCCGATGAAGACTTGATGGCGGAAATAGCCCCATGCTTTGTGCGGGATGAAGGCCGCCAGACCGATATTGTTGTGCTGGCCTGCACCCATTATCCTTTTCTTGCCAATATGTTCCGCCGACTGGCTCCCTGGCCGGTTGATTGGCTTGACCCTGCGGAAGCCATTGCCCGTCAGGCAAGGCGTCTGGTGCCGATGGTCGAGAGGGAGGCGGATGCCGAAGACCGGGATTTTGCGGTCTTCACCTCCGGCCAACCCGATTTTGCCACGCGCCGATTGATGCAGGGGTTTGGTCTATCCCGACAATATTCGGTTATTTCCCCTTAAAAGTGGGGGGTGTGCGGAAGACGATGCTTTATTTTATCAGTCTTATCATAAATTCCTGCTGTTAAAGAGCGTATCTACGTTTGGAATGCGGGCGAAATTTGTGTTAAAGCATAACGCCCCGCCGCCTTTGTGTGGCTCCTATGAGATTTAAAACAGCTTGATCGCCGAAATTGTAATTGTCGCCCTTCTTACCTTGTTGAACGGTTTATTGTCTATGTCTGAGCTAGCGGTTGTTTCCGCCCGCTCCGCCCGCCTGAAGGTCCTCGCAGAATCGGGGCATCGGGGAGCAGCCGTTGCCATCAGCCTTGGTGAAAATCCCGGCCGTTTCATTTCCACAGTTCAAATTGGCATTACCCGTGTGGGTGTTTTGTCCGGTGCTTTTTCCGGTGCCACACTGGGTTCGCGCTTTACGCAATGGTTGATAGGGCAGGGTATGACCGAGCCTTTGGCCAGCGCGCTCGGGGTTGGCTCCGTTGTTGTCCTTATTACCTATCGTTCGCTGATTATTGGTGAGCTGGTTCCCAAGCAGATTGCCTTGCGCAATCCCGAGCTGGTGGCAGCGCGCATGGCGGGCACCATGGTGGTCTTGTCACGGATTTGCGCGCCTCTGGTCTGGTTGCTGGATGGCTCCGGTCGGGCCGTTTTGGCCTTGCTGGGGCAAAAGGGCAGCGCAAGCGGCACGGTGACAGATGAGGAAATCAAGACCGTTCTGGCTGAAGCGCAGAGCGCGGGTGTGATTGAAACCGAAGAATCGCAAATGATTTCCGGCGTCATGCGTCTGGCAGACCGCACGGCCCGTGGCCTGATGACACCGCGCCGTGATGTGGATACCATTGGTGTTGATGATACCGTTGATGAAATCCGCGAAAAGCTTAACGAGAGCCAGCATTCACGCATGCCGGTGCGCAATGGCAATTCCGATGAAATTATCGGCGTGATGCCGGTGAAGAATTTCTACGATGCTTTGGCTCGTGGCACAGATATTGACATTCGGGCGCTGACGCATGATGTGCCGATTGTTTCCGATCTGGCGGGGGCCATCGACATTATTCAGTCGATCCGCAAAACCAGCCAGCATATGGTGCTGGTCTATGACGAATACGGCCATTTTGAAGGGATCATCACCTCTGGCGATATTCTGGAAGCCATTACGGGTGCCTATCAGGAAGATGGCGAGGAAGAGCCCGCGCTTCTCATGCGGGACGATGGCTCCTATCTGGTTGCCGGCTGGACCCCCATTGATGAATTTGTCGAGCATATCCGTGTGCCGGTGGATGAAGACCCTGATTTTACCACTGTTGCCGGTTTTGTGCTGGATGAGCTGAAGCGAATCCCGTCTTTGGGGGAAAGCTTTGTTAAAAGTGGCTGGAAGTTTGAAGTTGTCGATCTTGATGGCCGCCGTATTGATAAAATTCTTGTTTCGCCGGTGCCTGTTTCTGATCCGGATTGATTGGCCTGTCAGATTTGAGTGAGATTGTCTGTGGGTTTTGCCAACAAGACCCACGCAAGCCTTTCATTTTCTGTTAAGGGATCAGGAATGAAGGCCTTGGGCCGCTTTCCAAACATCACGAGGGTATGACGTTGCAGGTCGGAATCGATATGGGAACAGTGTCGGGTGGCCAACCCGCCAAGCTCGATATCGAGGAGTTGCTGGCAACGCGCCTCTTGGTGCAGGGCAATTCCGGCTCCGGCAAATCGCATTTGCTTCGGCGGTTGCTGGAGCAGTCTGCCCAGTGGGTGCAGCAGATCATCATTGACCCCGAAGGCGATTTCGTCACGCTGTCCGATAAATACGGCCATCTGGTTGTTGATGGTGAGCGTAGCGATGCCGAGTTGATTGGTATTGCCACCCGCATTCGCCAGCATCGCGTTTCCTGCGTTTTGACGCTGGAAGGGCTGGATGTGGATCAACAAATGCGGGCCGCTGGCATTTTCCTCAACGGCCTGTTCGATGCCGAGCGTGAATATTGGTATCCGGCCCTCGTGGTGGTCGATGAAGCGCAGATGTTTGCACCCGCTGTTGGCGGTGATGTATCGGAAGATGCGCGCAAACTCTCGCTCGGTGCCATGACCAATCTGATGTGCCGTGGCCGTAAACGCGGTCTTGCAGGGGTGATTGCCACGCAGCGACTGGCAAAGCTTGCGAAGAACGTTGCGGCAGAAGCCTCCAACTTCCTGATGGGCCGTACCTTTCTGGACATCGACATGGCCCGCGCTGCCGATCTTCTTGGCATGGATCGTCGTCAGGCGGAAATGTTCCGGGATTTGAAGCGCGGTAATTTTGTTGCCCTCGGTCCGGCCTTGTCGCGCCGTCCGCTGCCGATTGTGATTGGCGATGTGGAAACCTCGGCCCGCTCTTCCAGCCCCAAGCTGATGCCGCTGCCCAATGCGCCGCAGGATGTGGAAGAGCTGATTTTTACGCCCGATCCCGAAGAGTTCACCCGGCCGATCATGCGCCGGGTTGCCCCGGCACCGCGCCCGACCACGGATATTCTGGCCGAACTGTCCCGCGCCACGCCAGTGATGAGTGAAGACTCGATGCCAGCCCGGCCATCGCAACCGGAGATGACGCCGGAAGACCGCGAAGAGCGGATGGCGGCCGTGCTGGCTGAAATCCTCGATGATCCACAAGCTGCCTATCGCACAGACTCGGTCCTCTATCAGGAATTTCTGGTGCGCGCCCGTATGCGTCGTGTGGGCGGCCCACCCATGCCCATGGGCGAATTCCGCCGCCGCGTGGCTGTGACCCGCTCAGGGGTGGATGAAGAAACCGCAGCCTCGGAAGGCTGGCAGACAGCCTTGTCTTTATCCATGCGCGTGTCCGATGACTTGCAGGGCGTCTTCCTGCTGATGGCCAAGGCCGCTTTACGCAATGAGCCATGCCCCTCCGATTTGCGCATTGCCCGTGCTTACGGCACTCATTCGGCCCGCCGCGCCCGCCGTTTGCTGGGCTATTTCGAAGAACAGGGATTGGTGGTGGTCCACACCGATTTTTCCGGCAAGCGCATCGTCGCCTTCCCCGATTTGGAAGCGGAGACGCAACCCGGTGATGCAAACGGCAGTGATGATGACCTGCCAGATGGTCGCAGTGCTGCCGAATAAATGGTGTAGTCACCGGGTCCCGGTTTAGAGAGTATGACCTATGGTGATGTTCAGGCGACGTTTGTTTATGACATTTTTGGCCGTTAGTCCGTTTGCAAAGGCCTTTGCCAACGCGCTGTCCTCCGATGGTGTTGCGCTTTGGCCAACGCAGCCGCCGGGTGGCGGTGGGCCAGTGGGCGACCAAATCGTCGATCAGCATGGACATATCACGCATGTTTCGGTGCCAACGTTGCGTATGGTGCGCCCGGATAAGCCCAACGGCACTGCGGTGCTGATCGCCGCAGGCGGCGGCTATCGGTTCATTTCGGACAAAAACGAAGCCAATGCTGCCGCCAAATGGCTGACGGAGCGCGGCATCACAGCCTTCATCCTCACCTACCGACTGCCGGGCGAGGGCTGGGCCGTTGGCCCGCTGGCCCCCTTGCAGGATGCCCAGCGCGCCTTGCGCCTCATTCGCGAACAAGTCGAAAGCCTTGGTCTTGATCAAACAAAAATCGGCTGCATGGGCTTTTCGGCAGGCGGGCATCTGATGGGCATGCTGGCAACCCGGTTTGATCAGCCCACCTATCAGCCGGTGGACGCCGCAGACCAGCTCTCTGCAAGGCCGGATTTTGCGGTGCTGGCCTATCCGGTCATTACGCTGAAAGCGCCCTATGATCACACATGGACCCGCATGAAACTGGTGGGCCGCAACCCGGATGCGGATTCTGTGGCAAAATGGTCGGTGGATACCGGTGTCAAACCCAAGGATCCGCCGTTTCTGCTGGTTCACGCCAAGGATGACCCGGTGGCCAATTTCGAAAATTCGCTGTTGATGCAGGCGGCCTGTGAAAAGGCGGGCGTTCCTGTCGAATTGATCCCGCTGGCAACGGGCGGGCACGGTTTTGCCATGGGCGGTAAAAAACAAGAGCCGGTGGTCTGGACCCCGGCTCTCGAAGAATGGATGCACCGTCATCAATGGCTGTGATGGTTATTATCGTTTCGCCATGATAGAATGCCATTCCGTTGGTAGCTTATCATAGCCTGAGCCAAGCCAGCTTTCGTGTTCCAGACTTGACCATGCTCCATTGGTGGACCAGATCTGCTTGAGTTCACTTGCGCTGAAGTAGTTGTAATAGCGGCCAAGCCCGTCTAGCCCCTCCTGTTGCCCGCCTTTGAAGCTGGCCCAAACATACCCGCCAACCTTCAATGAGCGATGGATTCGGCTGATAATGTCCGGCAGGTCCTCTCGCGGTGCATGCAGAAGAGAAGCGCTGGCATAAACCCCGTCATAAGCCTGATCTGCCTCCAGTTGATTGAAGAGCATTTGGCGCACGGGTTGCCCCAGCAGTTTTTCGGCTTCATGCGCAAGTTCACCGGAGCCGTCCGTGGCGTCAACGCGGAAACCCGCTGCCAGCATGGCTTTTGCATCAACACCACTGCCAGTGCCGAGTTCCAGAATGGTGCCACCGGCAGGCAAACGTTCGAGAAAGCTGTTCAGGCGCGGGTTGACGGTGCCGTGCAAAACATATTCCGCAGCGTTGGCGGCATAAAAATCCAATGTGTTCTTGCTCATGCAGGCTGACCTTCAATCCGTTTACAGAGATTCGAGCACGGCGACGAGAATGCGGGCTCAATTTGCCCGCTCTTCCCACACTTTGATCAG
>CAJYRE010000108.1 GCA_913776675.1 Rhizobiaceae bacterium | reverse complement strand
GCCGGGAAGCGTCCCACACTCACAATGCCAAGCTGAGGCTGGCCGCCCACCACGACAGTGCCCGTCTCTGTAAAGCGCGCTGGCGTCAAAATGCTCGCCCCGTAGACGTTTGCGAAGGTCCTGAGCGCCGCAGCTTCCGTGGCAAGACCGTTTTGAAAGGTCACGATCGGCAATGAGGCAGCAGCCGTTGAATGGCCAACGCTACGCCAGGACCAGAAGCTGAGGGCAGCGGCGGCATCCTGAGATTTAACTGTGAGCAGAAGAACGTCCCCTTCCCGCAACGCGGGTGGCTCTGCCAGATCGAACGCCGAAAGTTTGATCTGCTGCGTGCCGTCCGGTCTCTGGAACGTCAAGCCGTGCTTTTTGATGTGGTTTATTTGCACACCCCGCCCCACCAGAACATAGTCGATACCAGACAAGGCAAACTGTGCAGCCAGGCTCGCGCCCACGGCACCCGCTCCAACAATAATATAACGTGGCATGGCTCGTGCTTCGCCTTCTTCGGAAGATTTATCCCATGGTGAGGCAATTGCTCACCGAGAGAGTTTCTATGATGACATCGAGAGGGAAGGAAGACCTGTCATTCTATTTCTACCAAATTTATAGAATATTGTTGCTCTTAGAAAATACGCAAACGATGTGCAGCCGAAGAACTGTTGTGGCGCGCTCCATCGGGAAGCGGCGAGTGTTCATAGCATTTTCAAGTTGCAATTTCTAAGAGCTTTGCCAACAAGAGAAATATCTTTCTCTACACAATCGATAGAATAAGACAGCATCTGGGCATCACAAAAAGCCACCACCAAAGAGGAGTGACCCATGAGCGAAAAAACCTTACATCCAGAAACACTTGCCCTCCACGCCGGATGGCGTGCTGACCCGGCAACGGGTGCCGTTGCGGTTCCGATCTATCAAAGCACCTCTTTTCAGTTCAACGATACCGAACATGCGGCCAATCTGTTTGCTCTGAAAGAGCTGGGCAATATCTACAGCCGCATCGGCAATCCGACCGTGGATGTTTTGGAACAGCGCATTGCTGCCATTGAAGGTGGTGTAGCAGCTTTGGCGCTTGCATCTGGTCAGGCCGCGTCTGCCTTTGCGATTCAGAACCTCGCCAAAGTTGGCGATAATATCGTCAGCTCCACCGATCTTTATGGTGGTACCTGGAACCTGTTTGCCAACACCTTGAAAGATCAGGGCATTGAGGTGCGTTTTGTTGATCCGACGGATCCAGAAAACTTCCGCCGCGCCACAGATGATCGCACCCGCGCCTATTACGCCGAAACGCTGCCCAATCCGAAACTGACGGTCTTTCCCATCGCCGAAGTGGCCAGCATTGGCCGGGAGTTCGGCATCCCGCTGATCATTGACAATACCGCAGCGCCTTTGCTGGCCCGCCCATTCGATCATGGTGCCGCTGTGGTTGTCTACTCCTCCACCAAATATCTCGGCGGCCATGGCACGTCCATCGGTGGTTTGATCGTTGATGGTGGCAATTTCGATTGGGAGGCTCACAAAGAGCGCCAACCTGCGTTGAACACGCCAGACCCAAGCTACCACGGCGCAGTCTGGACGGAAGCCACCAAGCCGCTTGGCCCGGTTGCCTATATCATCAAGGCCCGCGTCACCCTGTTGCGTGACCTTGGCGCGGCTCTCTCGCCGTTCAATGCATTCCAGATTTTGCAAGGCATTGAAACCTTGCCGCTTCGCATTGAGCGCCACGTCAAAAATGCCGCTGCCGTGGCAGACTATCTGGCCAAGCGACCGGAAGTGGCCAAGGTGATCTATCCATCGCAGCAGACCGGCCTGTGGCGTGAGCGAGCGGATAAATATCTCAAGGGCGGTTATGGTGGTCTTGTGGGCTTTGAGCTGAAGGACGGGCTGGAGGCTGGCCGCCAATTCATCGACAGTCTGGAACTGCTCTATCACGTTGCCAATATTGGTGATGCCCGCAGCCTGGCCATTCATCCGGCCTCCACAACCCATTCCCAGCTTACCGCAGAGGAACAAGCCGCAAGCGGCGTTTCTCCGGGCTACGTGCGCCTTTCCATCGGCATTGAGCATATTGATGACATTCTTGCCGATATTGCCCGTGGTCTCGATGCAGCGTCTTCAGCAAAGCTGAAGAGCAAGGCTGCCTGATCAACCATGAAAAAACGGAAGCACTGCAAGGTGCTTCCGTCACATGAAGTTCGGGTCAAATCGAGATATTCCCCCAGTCGGTTACGCTTCGGTCAAAGCCATGGAATCGCTCAACGCGCTGTTCAATCGTTGCTGGTAAGGAATGAGGGCATTCGTTCCACGCTCTCGAGGGATAGGCAGATCGATAGATATTTCTTCGGAAATCCTGCCGGGTCGTGGTTTCATCACGATCACCCTATGGGCAAGTGCTATGGCCTCATCAATATCATGGGTCACAATCACCATGGTCGCGTGCGTTGCCTGCCATATGTCCAGCAGGTGCTGTTGCAGGCGAGCGCGGGTCATCGCATCAAGGGCTGAAATGGCTCGTCCAGCAGCAGAACTTCAGGCTGGGTGACGAGGGCACGGGCCAAAGCCACACGCTGTGCCTGACCACCGGAAAGCTCTTTGGGCCAACGGTTGCCGTAGCCATTCAGATGGACGGTTTCCAACACCTCAGCTATTCGCGCTT
>CAJYRE010000107.1 GCA_913776675.1 Rhizobiaceae bacterium | reverse complement strand
GAAGAAGGGATGCTCCGGCGGCAGACCCGCAAAAATTTCCACCAGGTTTTCGGCAATCATGAAGCCCATTTCATACAGCAGACTGAGCAGACCCGCCCGCTCCAGAACCGCATAAAAATAATCGCTCTTATGCGTAAAGGCGGGCATGTCTTCAATCGGTCGCAGCGTGCCAAACAGCAGGTTTTCGCCCACAGTCGCCTCGGCATTGTAGCTGCTGGGATCAAAATGCACGACGAGATTGGAAAGCCCCAGCGTTTGCAGCTCTTCACGCAAGGCCAACCGCAATTCCACCACCCGCTCGGTCAGGTCAGGATATTCCAGCGGATCAACGATGGAATGCAGCGCCAGTTCCAGCACGTCATGCGTCAATTGCACGGCATCCAGTGCGCCAATGATGGAATCGCGCAGATCGCCGGGTCTGCCGTTACGCACCGATGTTGCCCGCCGATCCAGCCAATCCGCATTCAGATCAAGATCACTGTTATCAACAAGCTGTGCTTCGCGCACTTCCCATCGACGCTGCACCGCTTCGCGTCCTGTATAATTGACGGTATTGGTCGGCGCGTGTTTCAAACCATAAATCAGATTATCCTTCAGGCTGGCATGGAAGAAATAACCATCAGCCGACACATAGGAAATGGCACGCCCAACCACCGAATCCGGCAATTCGAGAATATCGGCATCCCCCACCGTAATCTTGCCGGCAACCGGCCAGTTCAGCCGCCCAAACGCTTCTGCCAGCAACTCGCCACCCCCGCCATGATTATCAATCACCGCAACAGTTTCGCCGGGGCCGAATTTAAGGGTGACATTTTCCACCCCTTTGGCCCCACTGCCGTCCAGCAGTGTCACGTTTTGCGCTTGCAGCAATCCGACATGTGCTTGCAATGAAGGGGGCACCACGGCCTGAAGGGCCGGATCAATCAGATGCGCAGGCTCGAACTGTTCCAGGACCTGCTCATACTTGACCTGTACATCCTGACGGGACTGATCCCAATCGATCAATTCTTTCAGCGGACCCGGCAGATCCTTGTAAGCATTGATAACTGCAACAAGCTGGCCGACGTCAAGACTGCCTTTGAGGGCAAAATAACCGCCAATCGAATAGAACAGAAACGGCGTCAATTGCGACAGGAAGTTATTGAAAAATTTAACAAAAAACTTCCAACGATAGAGATCGTAGCGAATTTTGTAAATCATTCCCAGCCGTTTGGCGATGTCGGCACGCTCGTAATTGGAGGTGTCATAGGCATGAATTGCCCCCACCCCTTCAACGATCTCGCCCACACGTCCGGCAAAATGGCGGGCGGTAATCTGGCGTTTGCGGCCAAGATCAATCAGCCGACGGCGCATTTTGGGAATAATACCCACCTGCAAGGCCACCATGACACCAGCAATCATGCCGAGCCAGAAGCTTTGCAGAAAAATAAAGAACAGCGCAGCAATGGCCTGCCCGCCCAACAATGTGGGCTGCACAAAGGCATCGCCGGTAAAGCCGCCAAACGGCTCCACCTCATCGCGCACAATGGTGGACAATTCAGACGAATGGACCTGCTTCACATAGCTTGGCGGAAAACGCAGAATCCGATCAACCAGCTCATAACGGATGCGCCGCAACAGGCGCTCACCCAGACGACCTTTGTAATTGTTGATATAATATTTAAACAAGCCATTGATCACAACCAGCAGCAAGAACACGCCGCTGAGCGCCATCAGGCTCGAAAAGCGATCCAGCGAAATGCCATCAAAGCTGAAATACCAATCCGTGAGCGGAATTTTCTGCTCAATGGCCATGAAAGGCTGATGAGAGTCCGGCTGCTCAAACCCGGCCCCCTGAATGGGACCATTGATAATGCGCTTGGGCAAATCAAACGCCAGAAAATAGGGCAGCATGGAAATGACAACGATTGCCAAAACCCAGATCTGCTGTTTGCGCGTATGCCGCCAAATATAACGGAGGAGACTTTTATCCATTGTCAGGTATTCACGCGGCCCACACAGCGATCTCAGACAACACGAGAGTCGTCTGTTCAAGGGAACTGAATATATGCGCTATCAAAGCACGCGCAAAGGTGCAATGCACAAATCTACGGCAAAATCATACCCTATCTCATCAATGTGATGGGAAAACAGACTAAAATTATCGCATCACACCCGTCACACTGCGACAATTCTCACGATAGTCAAGGTCATTTCATCATCTTTGACGGGGTTTGCGGCATTCACATGAAAATCGCGCGAGAAGAAAAGTCATGACACGCTCGCCTGCAAAGCCCCCAACATCAGAAGGCATCAGGGCTGATCCGGCACAATAAAACCAAGATTTCGCGTCAACAGCAAACGACGCATCAAACGAAGTCCGTTGCCAAGATGATGGGAGAAAATACCTCTTTCCCCCCGGATGATCGACTGGGCTTGCTGCGCCAAATGCTCCTTCAGGTCTGTGGTCGCGTAAAATTCTGCATAGCGTTGCAGAAAAATATCCTGCATGGCCAAGCTCATCTCCGTATACCGACTGGGAACGGCGCGGTTGATCTGGCCAATCAACCGGCCACTGCGAAAGGGCTGTAAAACGGTATCCGCTTTCACCTGCACACCAATTTGCTGGCACAATCTTTGGATTGTCTGCTCCGTGGCAAAGCAGACTTCATTATAGGCAAAGATTTCCACCGACGGCACAGCCGCCCATTGCGCAAATATATTCACTTGCACATCGATGGAGGGGAGCGCATCGGTTGGCACGACGATTTCAGAAAAAGGCACAACACCAAGCTGCCGGGCACGCGCGCCATTATCTGCCATGGAAAGCGCCATTTCACGGGGATCGCGGATGGAGACGCTGGCCTTGATCCGGCCCTGTGCAATCCAATCAGCAACCTCAGGCAAAACAGGTCCATGGGTTTTCAACACCACAGCCCTGCCCTGGGCGGCCGTTTCAATCCGCTCCAGAAACGGCACCGTAATCCGGTCATAGTAATTTTCCAGCTTGGTGCGCACTGGCTGCTGAATGCGCCCGACAGTCTGGCCGGACACCATCAGAATTTCCTCAGTCAACTGATAGAGAAAAGTGCTGGCCGACTTTGTAACACCATAGCAAAGATAGATCATCGAAAATACCGCACCCTGCGTTCACGCCAGCCAACATCGTGTTGTTATTGACCAGATGGAAGCAGACTGCCAAGTGTTTTCTGGCAAGACATCAGACTCTCTTTGTAAAAGGCGTCCAGATACCATCAGGATGCAGCAACCCCTGTCAGGTCCAAGCTCTCGGCATGGTGACAGCGCACCTGCCGCCCGCCCGCCACAGTGCGCAAGGCTGGCACCTCAGCCTTACACTTTTGATCGGCATAAGGGCATCGCGGATGAAAGGCGCAGCCCATGGGTACGTTCATGGCATCAGCAATTTCACCCTTCAGCGGCACACGCTTGCGCAAGCGATTGCCGCGTGGATCGGGCTGCGGCACGGCGGCCAACAGCGCTTCGGTGTAGGGATGCAGTGGCTTTTTAAACATCTCAGCCGTTGGGCCGACTTCCATCAACCGGCCCAGATACATCACCCCCACCCGATCCGAGATATGCTCGACCATGCCCAGATCATGGGTGATGAACAGATAGGTCAGGCCGAATTTTTCCTGTAAATCCTGCATCAGGTTGATGTTTTGTGCCGCAACCGACACATCCAGCGCCGACACAGCCTCATCGGCCGCGATAAAACTGGGGTTGAGCGCCAGCGCCCGGGCAATGCCGATACGCTGGCGCTGACCGCCGGAAAACGCATGCGGATAGCGCATCACATATTCAGGACGTAGGCCCACAAGCCCCAGAAGCTCCGCCACCCGGTCACGGATTTCAGCAGGCGTTCCCCAGCCGTGAATGACGAGGGGTTCCCCCACCAGATCAAGCAACCGCATACGGGGATTGAGCGAAGAGTAAGGGTCTTGAAAAATCATCTGCATTTCGCGGCGAATATCGCGCATCTCGCCGTCACTCAGCGCGGTAATATCGACAACCGAATTGTCGCCCCGCCGAAACAGAATGGAGCCGCCCGTCACGTCATAAGCCCGCAGGATCAGACGGGCGATGGAGGATTTGCCAGAGCCGCTTTCGCCGACCAACCCAAAGGTTTCGCCCTTTTTGATGTCAAAGCTGATGTCATCCACCGCCTTGACGCTTCCCACCTGCTTGCGCATCCAGCCCTTGAACACCGGAAAATGCTTGCGGGCCTCACGAACAGAGATCAGCGTATCCT
>CAJYRE010000106.1 GCA_913776675.1 Rhizobiaceae bacterium | reverse complement strand
CGCGATAATCAAAAGCAGGATGGCGGCTTAGAGCGTTTCACTGTTTCACGGAAACATTGAAACGCTCTCACTCTTTGTTTTCACGCATTTCCGGACGGAAAACCGCTACGCACTTTTTCTGGAAATGCTCTAGGTCAGAGGCGTCATCACCGTCCGCTGATAGGCCCCACGGCCTTTCAGCCGATTGTACCATGCTTCGAGATTTGGAAGAGCAGGCCGCTCAATCGGCATTTCAAACCAGGCATAGGCAAAGCAGCCCAGCGGAATATCGCCGACACCGAACGCATCGCCAGACAGATAATCCTGTGAGGCAAGGGCTGCATCAACAAGGGTGAGAAGCTTGCCCACGGCATCGCGGGCCGCATTGATTTTGACCATATCGCGCTGATCTTCCGGCGTTCGTACCACGCCCCATAACAGATCACGGAATGTGCCTGCCAATGAGGATGTGGCCCAATCCATCCATTTTTCGGCATTCGCCCGCGCAATCGGATCAGACACGTTCAGCGTGTCATCGCCATAGCGGTTGGCCAGATAGCGCACGATGGTGTTGGATTCCCACAGCACCACATCGCCATCTTCCAAAACCGGCACCAAGCCATTGGGGTTCATGGCGCGATAGGCTTCATCATCGACAATGCCATAGGCCCCACCGGCATCAATGCGCTGATAGACAAGGTCAAGCTCCTCGACCATCCACAGCACTTTCTTGACATTGATTGAGTTGGCACGCCCCCAGATTTTCAACATATCAATACCTTTCAAAGCGATGTCAGTTTATCGATCAACGCCTTGGCGTCATTGCTGTCCCACACAGCGGGACCATTCATCGACCCCAGCAGGCAACCGTTTTTATCCATCACCAGCGTAGCGGGCAGGCCAAACACCAGGCCTTCTTTTTTCAAGGCATTGAACACACCCATGGAGCTATCACGGTAAAAGCCCAAATGATTGATGCCATTGTCGGCCAAAAATGCCTTGGGCTTTTCATCACCGCCACTGTCGATATTGATGGCAACCACATCAAATTGACCACCACCCTTTGCAGCCTGCAAACCGTTCAAGGCCGGCATTTCCTCACGGCAGGGAATGCACCATGTGGCCCACAGATTGACCAGCAGCGCCTTACCCTTGAAATCCTTCAGGGTTTTATCCGCCCCACTGGCATCCTTGAAGGACATGTTCTGCAAAATACGCGGTGGATTGGCCGCCACAATGGCCGCAACCTGCCCTTTCACCAACGGGTCCAGCGCCTTTTGCGTGGCTGTTGCCGTTTCGCATCCTGTGCTGGCCGCAAGCGTTGCGCCATTGCCAGACCCCGCTTCCTTCACGTATACCGCAACCGCACCGGCAAACAGTCCGGCAATCGCCGCAATTGCAACCAGTTTGGCGGAAGGAAGTCCCAATGGTCTTTTTTTCGTCATTGACATCTCCAGGATCTATTGAGCATGGCTGAGGAAACCAAGGACACGAAATCCTCCAACCAGATGTGGGGCGGCCGTTTTGCCTCTGGCCCAGCCGCCATTATGGAGGAGATAAACGCATCAATCGGTTTCGACAAGAAACTCTACGCACAAGATATTCGCGGCTCCATTGCCCACGCCACCATGCTGGCGCATCAAGGCATTATTTCCGGCGAAGACAAAGATAAAATCGTGGATGGCCTGAACACGATTTTGTCAGAAATCGAAGCCGGGCAGTTCGAGTTTTCCCGCAAGCTGGAAGATATTCATATGAATATCGAAGCGCGATTGGCCACCCTGATTGGTCCCGCCGCTGGCCGCCTTCACACCGCCCGCTCCCGCAACGATCAGGTGGCGCTGGATTTCCGCCTCTGGGTCAAGGAAGAGCTGCAAAAAACCGAAACGCTGCTGACCAACCTGATTGATGCCTTCCTCGATCGCGCTCAGGAACATGCCGAAACCGTCATGCCGGGTTTTACCCATTTGCAAACCGCCCAGCCTGTCACTTTTGGCCATCACTGCATGGCCTATGTGGAAATGTTTGGCCGTGACCGTCAGCGGGTGCGCCACGCCATTGAACATCTGGATGAAAGCCCGATTGGCTCTGCGGCATTGGCAGGCACCGGCTATAATATTGATCGCCACATGACGGCCAAAGCCCTTGGCTTCCGCGAACCCACCCGCAATTCCATCGATACCGTATCAGACCGCGATTTTGCGCTGGAGTTTCTCTCCATCGCTGCCATTTGCGCCACCCATTTGTCGCGCTTGGCTGAGGAAATCGTCATCTGGTCCACGGCGCAGTTTGGCTTTATCCGCCTCTCGGATGCGTTTTCCACCGGCTCATCCATCATGCCGCAAAAGAAAAACCCGGATGCCGCAGAACTGGTGCGCGCCAAGACCGGCCGCATCAATGGCTCATTGATTGCCCTTCTGACCATCATGAAGGGCCTGCCTTTGGCCTATTCCAAGGATATGCAGGAAGACAAGGAACAGGTGTTTGACGCTGCCGAAAGCCTTGAGCTGTCCTTGGCGGCCATGACCGGCATGATCCGCGATCTGGAGGTTCGGGCCGACAAGATGCGGGCCGCCGCTGGCTCTGGCTATTCCACGGCAACGGACCTTGCCGACTGGCTGGTGCGCGAGGCGGGCCTTCCCTTCCGCGATGCCCACCATGTGACGGGCCGCGCTGTTGCCTTGGCAGAGGAAAAGGCCTGCGATCTGGCCGACCTTTCGCTTGAGGATTTGCAGGCCATTCACCCGGCCATCACGGCAGACATTTACAATGTGCTGACGGTGGAAGCCTCGGTTGCCAGCCGCAAGAGCTATGGCGGCACAGCCCCCGATGAAGTGCGCAAACAGATCAAATGGTGGCGTTCGCGCAATTGATCACACAAAGACATTTGCTCATCACAAAAATCGGGGTGCCCAAAGCCCCGATTTTTCGCTAAGCAAGGTCCAGAACAGTAAAGTTTTCTCCACGTTGGAACAGGACACGATGGTCGTTTCATATCAAAAATTGATAATCACAGCCCTGCTTTTGGCGGCGACCAGCACCGTCATGGTCGGTTGCGGACGCAAAGGCGCGCTGGATAAGCCCAGCACGGCCGTTGCAGACCAGAACAAGGTCGGCGCACCGGCCCAGGCCAAGACACCTGACAAGAAATTCTTCCTCGATCCGCTGCTGTGAACAGGTCAAGCCCGTGAACCATTTTCAATATCGTGACGGCGTTCTGTACGCCGAAGACGTTGCTGTGACCGAGATCGCCGAGGCTGTCGGCACCCCGTTCTATTGCTATTCCACTGCCACGCTGGAGCGCCATTACCGGGTGTTTTCCGAGGCCTTCAAGGGCGTGGATGCCATGGTCTGCTACGCCGTGAAAGCCAACTCCAATCAAGCCGTGCTGAAAACGCTGGGCCGACTGGGGGCTGGCGTGGATGTGGTGTCAGAAGGCGAGTTGCGCCGGGCGCTGGCCGCTGGCATTCCGGCCAACCGCATCATGTTTTCGGGCGTTGGCAAAACACCCTCCGAGATGGATCTGGGGCTGGAAGCAGGCATTTATTGCTTCAACGTGGAATCTGAGCCGGAGCTGGAAGTGCTCAATCAGCGGGCGCTGAAGGCCGGCAAAAAGGCGCATGTGTCTTTCCGTATCAATCCCGATGTCGATGCTGGCACCCACGCCAAAATCTCGACCGGCAAGAAAGAAAACAAATTCGGCATTTCCTATGAACGCGCCCGTGCCGTTTATGCCCGAGCAGCCACGCTGGAGGGCATTCAAGTCACCGGCATCGATATGCACATCGGCAGCCAGATCACCGAATTGCAGCCTTTTGCTGATGCGTTCAAACTGCTGCGGGAGCTGGTTTCTACCCTGCGGGCTGATGGCCACACCATTGATCATGTGGATGTGGGCGGTGGCCTTGGCATTCCCTACAAGGATGACAACAATCCGCCGCCAGAGCCATCTGCCTATGCCAAAATCGTCACAGAGCAACTGGCCGGGCTGGATTGCAAGATCATCACCGAACCGGGCCGCCTGATTGTTGGCAACGCGGGCATTCTGGTAACGGAAGTGGTTTACGTAAAGGATGGCGGTGACAAGACATTTGTGATTGTCGATGCTGCCATGAATGACCTGATCCGCCCGACTCTTTATGAAGCGCATCACGAAATTCGTCCCGTGACCATTTCCGCCGCCAGTGCGCCACGTATTCGCGCCGATGTGGTGGGTCCGGTCTGCGAAACCGGCGATTATCTGGCGCTGGATCGGGAAATGGCCATGCCAAAGCCCGGTGATTTGTTGGCTGTTGGCTCTGCCGGTGCCTATGGCGCGGTTCAGGCTGGCACCTACAACACCCGACGGCTGGTGCCCGAAGTGCTGGTGAAAGAGGGCGAATTCCATGTGATTCGCAAACGTCCGAGCTATGACGATCTGATTGGACTGGATCAGATTCCAGACTGGCTGGCGTGAAAACCGTTCACAATCTTCGGTCTTGGCCTAAAAACTGAGAGGATGAGGGGCCTCCCCCTCGTCTTCGCCACAAACAATGCTATTCTTGTCAGCAATTTGTTGCGGACCGTGACGCCGGTGTCCAAAAGACAAACGGAGATGCATGGATGACAGCTTCCAACAGGCAAGAGGCCCAAAGCGGCAAAGACGCATTTGACAGCAATCCAGCGCTGGCCAAACGTGTTGCCCTTAACCGCAGCCTTGCCCGATGTGTGCTGTTTTGTGAATCCCTTGCGCCGCTTTTGCTGCTGCCAGCCTCCATTGCTGCCCTTTTCCTGTCATTAAGCTGGTTTGGCCTGTTTGCCAGCATGCCGTCACTGCTGCGCTGGCCCTTGGTGCTGGGTCTGACCTTTGCATTTGTTGCAGCTTTCCTGCCTTTTGCCCGCCTGCGTTGGCCAAAAATCCAGGATGCTGACCGGTTGCTGGAAGACCGCAACCATCTGCCTCACCAGCCTGTCAGCGTTCAGGACGATGCGCCCGCCTTTGAAACACCGTTTGCCAAGGCGCTCTGGCAGGAGCATCAACGGCGGATGGCACGCAATATTGCCAACCTCGCCCCCGGCCTGCCGCAACCGGATATTGCACGGTTTGACAGCCATGGCCTGCGGGCCATTCCCGCCCTGCTGCTGGCAGTGGCTTTTGCCTATTCCGGCTCCAATGGTGCAGGCCGGATCAGCGATGCCTTCCGTTTTGCGAGTGTGGAAGACAATGGGCCCAGCTTACGCGTGGATGCCTGGATCACCCCGCCGGATTATACCGGCCAGCCCCCTGTATTTCTCAGCCATCGCAATGGTGAGGCGCTGCGTGAGGTCTCGGTGCCGGCCCAATCGGTGGTCACGGTGCGTTTCAGTGGTGACCGCAATGATGAGAAGGCCAGCTTCAAACCCGCCTCCGGCACCAGCGCCATTGCACTGCACAGCGTTGAAACGGTAAAAGACACTGTTAATGACGACACGCCTGTGGATGCCAATGCCCACAGCATGACCTTGACACTGACAGAAAATGGCACGCTTGACGTGGGGCAACAGCAATGGCCAGTGCGCGTGATTGCCGACAAGCCGCCAACCATTGCTTTTGATGGAGTGCCGAAAACAGCAACCAATGGCGCGCTTGAAATCCGCTTTAGCGCGCAGGATGATTATGGCGTGCGGGATGCCCGTGCCGAGATTGTGCCTGTTGCAAGTGACCCTTCGGCGCGAGCGCTTTTTCCTTTGCCCGAATACAAGCTGGACCTGCCACGCACCAACGCCAAGGATGCAAAAAATACCGCCAGCCATGATCTTACCAGCCATCCGCTGGCCGGCAAAAAAGTCCGGATCACCCTGATTGCCAAGGACGGGCTGGGACAGGAAGGCCGAAGCAAACCCTATGAAATGGTGCTGCCGACACGCCCCTTCGCGCAGCCTCTGGCGGCGGCGGTGGCAGAGGAGCGACAGGTTTTTGCTCTGGATACCCGTCAAATGCCCCGCGCCATTGCATTGAATGACGCCATCACCCTGCGGGCCGATGAAACCATCCCCAATCTCTCCCACTATCTGCTGATCAAATCGGCCCGTGCGCGCATGGCGCTGGCCCACACCGCAGACGACATGAAAGACACGGCTGCCTATCTGTGGGACATTGCGCTGGGCATTGATGATGGTGATGTGCCTCTGGCTGAGCGCAAACTGGCTGAGGCACAACAAAAGCTGTCGGATGCGCTGGCCCGCAATGCGCCGGATGCGGACATCAAGAAACTGACGGATGAACTTCGTCAGGCCATGCAAGAGTATATGAAGGCGCTGGCCCAGCGCCAGCCTCAGCAAAATGGCCCGTTCCAGCGCAATGCCAACAGGGTGCTGACCCAGCGTGATCTGGAAAACATGATGAACCAGATTGAAAATCTGGCCCGTTCCGGCAACAAGGATGCGGCGCGCCAAATGTTGTCCGATTTACAACGCCTGATGAACAATCTTCAGACCGGACGAATGCAGCGCCCCGATCAGCAGCAGCAGCAAGAAAGCAGCGAGGCCCGCAAACAGATCGACAAGCTGGGTCAGATCATGCGTGATCAGCAGAAGCTGATGGACGAGACCTTCAAGCTGAATCAGTCCCTGCAAAACCGTATGGAGATGGGTGATCCATCCGATGAAACCGAAAACGGCGACAGCACCGAAGAGCGTGCGCAGCCCACACCGGAGCAAAACCCTTCCGCACCTGCCGATCAGATGACCGAGCAGCAATTGCGCGATGCCTTGAAAGCCCTGCGCAGTCAGCAGGATCAGTTGGGCAAGCAATTGAAAGATGTGCAGGACGGCTTGGGCAAACTCGGTGTCAAACCGGGCAAAGGCTTTGGGCAAGCGCAGCAGGAAATGCGCGGGGCTGGAGAATCGCTCGGCAAAGGCAATGGTGAACAGGCCATAGAAGGACAAGGCCGCGCACTGGACGCTTTACGGCAGGGTGCCCGTGACATGATGAACCAGATGATGCAGGCCATGCGCAATCAGCAGGGGCAGGGTCAAGGACAAAATCAGGCTGAAAGCATGGGCCAAGGCGGGCAGCAAGGCAGGAGTGATCCGCTCGGACGTCAATCGGGTAGTAACCTGGACAATGATGATGGCCCCCGCATTCCCGATGAAATGGATGTACAACGAACCCGGCAAATTCTGGATGCCATCCGCGAAAAACTCGCCAACCCGGATCGTCCGGAGATTGAGCGCCGCTATCTGGAGCGGCTGCTGGATATTCAGTAACAAACCGCGCTCACTGTTTGTTTTCAACGCGCATCTGGCGCAGCACTCTTATGCCGCCAGCGCCAGTGCCACAGCCTTGCGGATTTCCGGCAAAGCAAAAGGCTTGGGCACCACATCGATGACCTTTTCCATCAGATCGTCGGCCCGCTCCCGCTGATCGGCATAACCCGTCATCAGCAAAATCTTCAAACCGGGAAAGCCATCATGCGCACGGTGCGCCAGCTCGATGCCATCCATCACCGGCATACGGATATCGGACAGCAATAAATCAAACTGGTCACTCGCAAGCTTTTCCAACCCTTCAGCACCATCTGCGGCTTCATGGGTATCATGCCCATCCATCCGCAATGCCCGGGCAACAAAAGAGCGCAAACCATCCTCGTCTTCGGTAATCAAAATCTTGGCCATGTTCGCATTCCCATTTTAGAGCGCCACAGCATCGTCCGTTTTCCATCAAACACACGCATCATGCTGTTGCCGTAGGCGTGCAAATCACCAGCTTTTCCTTTGCGATCGGTAAACACGCCGCGGATCACGCGATATATGGTTAACAACCTGCATAAAATGCCAGAGAATTTGACAGGCCAGTTTTGCTAGAAATGGTATTTGAACTTAAAAGTTCCAGACACAAAACCGGTATCCACTTTTGCTGGAAATGCTGGGACTTCAAGCATCGCCCGTGACAACACCGACAAAAGGCAGTTCACGGAAGGCGTAAGCCACATCCATTCCATAACCCACCACGAAATAATCGGGGCATTCAAACCCGACATAATCTGCCTCAAGCTCTTCGCTGCGCTTGACCTTTTTATCCAGCAGCACGGCAATCGACACATTTGCCGCCCCGCGCTCATACATCAGATCACGGGCAAATTGCAGGGTACGGCCTGATTCCAGAATATCATCAATCAACAGCACATTGCGCCCTGTCACATCACTGTCGATGTCCTTGATGATGGTCACGCCACGCGACACCGTGCCCTTGCCATAGCTGGACAAGGTGATGAATTCCATCTCTGGAGCCAGCCCCACATGATGCATGGCGCGGATCAGATCAGCAGCAAAAATAAACGAGCCTTTGAGAATGGAAATCACCAGCAGATTATCGGAAGGGCCTTCCGCAATGGCCTTGGCAATTTCAATATTGCGGGCCGCAATCTGCTCGGCCGTGAAATAAGGCTCAATCACTTTTCCGCGAACGATAGGCATGGTCTCTCCAGAATGGCTAAGCGCAGGCCCGTTGGGCATGGCTCACTCTTTGGGTTGTTTTGCATTTCCGCTTGCCAAAACCGCAGCGCACTTTTGCCGGAAACACCCTCCGATAACATACTCAGGAGTGAGAGGCACCCGCTGTCTCAAAGGAAAGCTTCACCTGCGGGGCTTTTCCACCACGATGGCTCAACCGCGCAGAAATACCACGGCTCTGCCCCACACCCAGCACGTCTGCGGGCGGCGCAATCAGGGTGGAACCAACAAGCTGCCCGTCCTGATCGAGATCAGCCCGCACAGGTGGCAGGGCCTGTTGCGTATTGGCGCGATTTTCAATAATCGCATAAATGGCCACCATGGGCAGACCATCTGCCTTTTGCGGTATGGCACTCACATGGGTAATATCCAGCGCAGGCCCAAGATGCGGCGAAGGTCCAAGGCTGGCAAACAGCGTAAACCCGCCCGCCGCAATGAAAACCGCCAGCACCAGCGCAGACACCAGCGTGGTAAAGGAGCGCTCGGACAAATGCCCCAATCGCTCCTCCAGCCTGTGCAGTTCTGTGCGCAAGCGCTGCATCACGCGCCCATAGCGCGTAGATGGCGCAACAACAACAGGACCATTCAACGCATCATGCAGACGGCTGCGCAGATCTCCCACCGGATCATGGACCGTCTCGAACACCGCATCCGTCACATCGACTGCCAGCGGAAAACCATTGCGCGGCTTGGGACGCGGTTGACGTTCCGGCAGCAACACATCCAGATCGGGCTCAATCTGTTTTCGCCGAAAACCAAATGCGTTCATCAAACCTCCCATAATACCAAGGCTCAAGATGCTGGCGCATCCTCGCCTTCAAGACATTGCAAACATCTCAAATGCTATCCAGATGCTTGAGATATTTGCAAAAGGCCTGCCATGCCGGGCCATTCGCACGCCAATGCGCGCCATCAAGCACACAAACGAAACAGGCCATTGCAACCCATCTCTACAAGTCGTAAATTTAAATGGTTAATGCTTTACTAAATCTTCGAAATTGCATCATATTCATGCCGAGTTTACCGAATGGTAATTAAAAACCTTAAGAAGTAAGTCTTCGTTCACTGGCTCAAGACCGGGTTTGTCAATTGATTCACTTCGAAAATGTTGGCCTACGTTACGGGATGGGGCCTGAAATCCTCCGCGACCTCACCTTCGACATCCCGAAGCGCTCGTTTCAGTTCCTGACCGGCCCCTCCGGGGCGGGCAAGACAACGCTTTTGCGTCTGCTGTTCATGTCGCTGAGGCCAACACGCGGGATGATCCGCAGTTTTGGCCGCGATATTACCGAAATTCCCCGAGAGGAATTGCCCTTGCTACGGCGCAGGGTTGGTATTGTCTTTCAGGATTTCCAGCTTCTCGATCATCTGACCACCTATGAAAATGTAGCGCTGCCCTTGCGGGTGCGCGGCAAGGACGAGGCCAGCTACAAGCAGGATGTGCTGGAACTGTTGAAATGGGTTGGGCTTGGCGAGCGAATCAATGTTCTGCCCGCCATTCTCTCCGGTGGTGAAAAACAGCGTGCGGCCATTGCCCGTGCGCTGATTGACCGGCCAGAAATTCTGTTGGCCGATGAGCCGACAGGCAATGTCGATCCGCCAATGGCGCGGCGCTTGCTCAGCCTGTTTCTGGAGTTGAATCGGCTTGGCACTGCCGTTGTCATTGCCACCCACGATCTGGCCTTGATGGAGCAGGTGGATGCGCGCCGGATGATTTTGAGTGAAGGGCGGCTCGATATTTATGAATGAGCGCAATCCGCCCCCCACCCCCACGCCGGACAAAAGCGTGAACACAGCCCCCCGACCACAACCGGCCAAGCGCGTGGCCATGCATGTGCGCCCGACAGGGCCTATTCTGCCCCCGTCCAACATTCAGGGAAATGCCTTGATGGTGGTGATCGCCATCATGGCGTTTCTGGCCTGCCTGACGCTGGGTGCCGTCTCCATGATCCGGGCAACGGCGGCAAGCTGGCAAAGCCAGATTTCCCGCGAAATCACCATCCAGATCAAGCCCGATGATTCGATCAACATGGATCAGGCCCTGAACCGCGCCAAGGATCTCGCGCTGAGTTTTGTTGGCA
>CAJYRE010000105.1 GCA_913776675.1 Rhizobiaceae bacterium | reverse complement strand
TGGACATTGGCGGTGACGAGCTGCATCAAATCCTTGTCGGATGAGACAATGGTGACATCCGCCCCCAGCGCCTCGGCCTTGCGGGCATAGGTGGCAATAATATCGTCGGCCTCAAAGCCTTCGGTTTCAATACACGGAAGGTTGAAAGCGCGGGTGGCCTGGCGGATCAGCCCGAATTGCGGAATCAACTCTTCCGGCGGTGCCGAGCGGTTGGCCTTGTACTCTGGATAAATTTCCTTGCGGAAAGTTTTCGACGAATAGTCGAAAATCACCGCCAGATGGGTCGGTGTGACGCCCACGGAGGTGTCGCGCGCTTCGGTCAGAAGCTTCCACATCATATTGCAGAAGCCCGAAACTGCCCCGACGGGCAGGCCGTCGGATTTGCGGGTCAGCGCCGGAAGCGCATGGAAAGCCCGGAAAATAAAGCCGGAGCCGTCAACAAGGAAAAGATGATCGCCGTTTTTCATGGCAAAATGGATAGCGCGGCGCGATGAAAAGGTCCATGCCAGAAAAGGCGGAAACCCGTGCAAGACTGAAGTGATGAAAAAACTGTGTCATCACGAAAAGCTTACTGCTTTGTAATCATAACTACCCTTGAAATGCCACAATTCCGGGAGCATTTAGAACTCACCGGCGCACATTATGAGCGTCGCAGTCTGAAATACGGCTCGTCCCCCGCCGCTTCAGGCTTCGGAACAAAGGTCTTATCCCCCCTCTCCGGGCCTTTGTTCTTTTCTTTGAAAGAGTCGCTGTGGTATCCCCCATGCTACAGCGACTTTTTCAACTCTAAGCCCTTGCGCAAAAGCTTTCGTTGCTTCGCGCCGCAATCCATCCTATCATCCCTTTATGGGGTTTCATCGCAAGCAATCGCCAAGCCATTTGGTGAGCCAACTCGCCAAGGAATTTGCCAGGGCTTTGCAGGCTCGGGCATCGGGTCTTGGCTTTTCGGCGGGGCAATTTCCCATTCTCGTTGAACTGTGGGAAGAAGACGGCCTGACGCAGAAGCAATTGCTGGAGCGGGTGGATGTGGAGCAGGCCACCATGGCCAATACGCTCTCCCGCATGGAGCGCGATGGTTTGATTGAGCGAAGGCCCCACCCCAATGACCGTCGCGCCCAGCTTGTGTTCTTGACGCCGAAGGGCAAAGAGCTACGGGATGCAGCCATTTCTGCTGTTTGTGATGCCGATGATGCGCTGTTGCAAGGCTTCAAGCGGTTTGAAAAAGAGCTGTTGCTGGAGTTCATCCGTCGTGTGCTGGAAAACGCTCGGGCGCAAAATCCGGCAACGCCCGGATCGTGATTTTTTGTTTTGCGCACTCGAAACCGGGGCCTGAGTGGTTTATCAAAGGGCACCTTGAACAGTGCAGGATATTTCCATGACCGACATCGCCCCCGTTCTGGCCGAGGCTGATAAAGCCTTGCCCCAAAGCCTTGAGCGGCTTTTTGATCTCGTGCGCATTCCATCCATCTCGACCGATCCGGCCTATAAGGCCGATTGCCGCAAAGCGGCAGAATGGCTGGCGCAGGAACTTTCCAGTCTTGGGTTTACGGCGTCTGTGCGCAATACCCCCGGCCATCCGATGGTGGTGGGGCATCATGATGCAGCCGTGGCCAATGCGCCGCATGTGCTGTTCTATGGTCATTACGATGTGCAGCCGGTGGACCCGCTGGAGCTGTGGGAAAACGATCCCTTCCAGCCCGCCATCAAGGAAATTGCACCGGGCCGCAAGGTGATTACCGGACGTGGCACCGCTGATGACAAGGGGCAGTTGATGACCTTTGTGGAGGCCTGCCGTGCCTATAAGGCGGTGCATGGCGGTCTGCCGATCAAGGTCACCATCTTGTTTGAGGGTGAGGAAGAATCTGGCTCGCCATCGCTCAAGCCATTTCTGGAAGCCAATGCCGATGAGTTGAAGTGCGATTTCGCTTTGGTTTGCGATACCGGCATGTGGGATAAGGACACGCCGGCCATTGCCGCAGCACTGCGCGGTCTGGTGGGTGAAGAAATTGTGGTGACGGCAGCGGATCGTGATCTGCATTCTGGCCTGTTTGGTGGTGCCGCCGCCAACCCCATCCATATTCTCACCAAAGTGCTGGCTGATCTGCATGATGAAACAGGCCGCATCACCATTGATGGTTTTTATGAGGGTGTGGAAGAAACACCTGCCAATATCAAGGCATCCTGGGATAAGCTCGGCCGCACGGCGGACACTTTCCTGAAAGATGTGGGGCTGTCGATTCCGGCAGGCGAGCAGGGCCGCAGCGTGCTGGAGCTGACCTGGGCGCGGCCCACGGCAGAAGTCAACGGCATTATTGGCGGCTATACCGGCGAAGGCTTCAAGACCGTGATTGCCTCCAAGGCCTCGGCCAAGGTGTCCTTCCGTTTGGTTGGCAATCAGAACCCGGACAAGATCCGCGAGAATTTCCGCAGCTTTGTTCGCGCTCGTATTCCCGCCGATTGCTCAGTGGACTTCCATGAGCATGGCGCATCGCCTGCTATTCAATTGCCCTATGACTCGGCGTTTCTCACCAAGGCCAAATCCGCCTTGTCCGACGAATGGCCCAAGCCCGCCGAAGTGATCGGCATGGGTGGCTCGATTCCGATTGTGGGGGATTTCCAGACTTTTCTGGGTATGGATTCCCTGTTGGTTGGCTTTGGTCTGGTGGATGACCGCATTCACTCACCCAACGAAAAATATGAGCTGAATTCATTCCATAAGGGAATCCGCTCGTGGATTCGGATTATTGACGCGCTGGCTGGGTGATCAGTTTATGGACATCCGGTGGCTTGGCTGCCGGATGTTTTCAAGCGACGCTTTTTATGATGAAGTTCCCTAGAGCGCTTCACTGTTTCACGGAAACAGTGAAGCGCTCTCACTCTTTGTTTTCACGCATTTCCGGACGGAAAACCGCTACCCACCTTTCTCAGGTTAATGCTCTAAAAGCAAAAAGGCCGGGGTGTAACCCGACCTTTCCCACTCGCGCAAACCGCTTCCAGCTTCTTCGTTGCCAGTACATCCGTGGTCAACGAGGCGCGAGGCTTGATGCTGACGATAAAACGTTGGTTTTATCTGCCTCATGTCTAAACTATCGCGCCGAATGCTTAATTTTGAGTTAACTCAAAAGAAAATTCGTCGGCAATCATCATCTAACATGCGGTTTTTTCAGCGTTCTGTTCTATAGATGGGGTTCGTTGCCGGCATTTCAAGGGGAGGTTGGATATTTCCAGATATTTCCGCTCTTCTCATCTTGCGTAAATGAGCGTGATGATTTCATATCGGTGCATGAGTCTTCAATCCGTCAAAGATTTTTTCGCCACTCACGCGCCGGATATTCAGGTCATTGAAACCGCGCAAAGTTCGGCAACCGTGCCTCTGGCCGCGCAAGCCCATGGGGTTGATCCGGATCAGATTGCCAAAACCCTGTGCCTGCGCGTGGGGGAGGTGACCATGCTGGTGGTTGCCGCTGGCATGAAGCGCTTGGACAATAAAAAGTTCAAGGCGCGTTTTGGCGGCAAGCCGCGCATGCTGGAGCCTGAAGAAGTCGTGGCCTTAACCAGCCATCCGGTGGGTGGGGTTTGCCCGTTTGGTGTGGCGACGCATTTGCCGGTGTTTTGCGATGTCTCGCTGCAAGCATACGATGTTGTGGTGCCCGCAGCAGGGGCCGCCAATTCGGCCGTTCGCATAGCGCCACAGCGCATGCTGGACTTGACGAATGCGGAGTGGATTGACGTGTTTCAATCCGCATAAATCAAAAAAGGGCAACGCATGTTGCGTTACCCTTTTCTGCTTTGCTGACGGTTTTAACCGATGAACGGTCCTGGAGATTACGCCGTCATGAAGATTTGTCTTTATCAATACCAGCGGCGGCGGGTGTCCTGCGTGGACTGATTGCCGAGCAGATAACCGATTAGACCGCCAATCACGGCTGTGGCAACCAGCGCTGTTGATGTGGCCGTTGGGTGTTCACGCACAAGGCCTGCAACCGATGCCACTTCATTGCGGGCATAGCGGGTTGCGCCATCCACCCTGCGGGCGGCCCCATTCAAGGCAGAGGATGCGCTGTCACGAACCTGATCGGCAACCGAATAGCCCTGAGCGGCCAGATTGTCTTTCAACTGCGCAATCTGATCCTGAAGCGCGCGCATTTCGTCTTGTATCCGTGTATTATCAGCCATGGAATGCTCCCTTGCTAGTTTCGCATAAACAACGACAAGAATTGCATTTGGTTCCCTGAAAAATGTCAGGTTCAGATTGAGCCAGACAATTTCGGGATTTTCTGACGTGCGTTTGTCTCTTCGGGAAAACCGGATTCCACTTTTCTCTGCCCCACCTCTAAAATCTGTGATCTTGTCTGTTTTTATCGTCTGCGCTCTCAGAGTTGCCGTAAAAGACGTGCAGCAGGAGCTTGGTCTTCCCTCCATGTCCAAGACATTATAAGGAGACGTTTTGCACACCGGTTCTCACCGCCGTTTTTGAAAGCGGCCAGCGCGTAATGGCAGGTATGAAGAAGTCACGAAACCGTATCGAGCCCTCTTTTGGTGCGCCAGACGAGGATGATAACGATGACGATATTCGCATCGATAGCAGTGATCGTGTGTTGGGAGGACGGGCAAAGTCCAGCGCCAGAGGCAAATCGTCGGATCAAGATGATGAGCCTGTTTCCAGAAAGGCGCGCAAACGCTCAAAAACCCGTCGCGTTGGCTTTTTCGGTTTGATGTCGCGGCTGTTTTACTGGTGTGTTGTTCTGGGTATCTGGGGCGTCATCGGCGTCGGCGGCATGGTGATCTATTTCGCCTCGCAAATGCCAAGCGCCAGTACATGGCAGGTGCCCGCGCGCGCACCGAATATCAAGATTGTCGCCGTGGATGGCACCTTGATTGCCAACCGGGGTGTAACGGGTGGCGAGGCTTTGGCGCTGGATGAAATGTCGCCTTATATGCCGGAAGCCATCGTGGCCATTGAGGACAAGCGCTTCTACAGCCATTTTGGCGTGGATTTCGTGGGCGTTGGCCGCGCCTTTGTCACCAATATTCTTCTGGGTCACAAGGCGCAGGGCGGCTCGACCATTACCCAGCAATTGGCCAGAAACCTGTTTTTGTCACCGAAAAAGACCTTTGAGCGTAAGGTGCAGGAAGTTCTCCTGTCCGTGTGGCTGGAGCAGAAATACACCAAGGACCAGATTCTGGCGATGTATCTGAACCGGGTGTATTTTGGTGATAATGCTTACGGTGTTGAAGCGGCATCGCGGCGCTATTTCAACAAATCGGCGCGCGACATCAATCTGGGTGAAGCGGCCCTGCTGGCGGGTCTGGTTCAGGCACCGTCGCGTCTGTCGCCCACCAATGACCCAAAACCAGCGGAAGAGCGTGCCAAAGTGGTGCTGACCGCCATGCGCGATCAGGGCTATATTACCGATAATGACTTAAATCGCGCCATGAAACAAAGCCCGGATCGTGCCAAACGGCAATCGGATGGCGCGGGCCAGTATGTGGCCGATATGGTGGCAGGCCAGTTGAAGGGGCTGATCGGCGAGGTCAAGCAGGACATTGTGGTGACCACCACCATTGATCCGAAGCTGGAAGATGCAGCACAGGCCGCGATTACCACCACGCTGGATCGGGATGGCAAGAAATACAATGTGTCTCAGGGTGCACTGGTGGCCATTGATGGCAATGGTGCGATACGCGCCCTTGTGGGCGGGCGGGATTCTGCCTCCAGCCAGTTCAACCGGGCTGTGACCGCCAAACGCCAGCCGGGGTCATCCTTCAAGCCGTTTGTCTATGCCGCGGCCATGGAGCTTGGCGATACGCCTGCCACCATCCGCA
>CAJYRE010000104.1 GCA_913776675.1 Rhizobiaceae bacterium | reverse complement strand
ACCACAAAAAAGAAACCATTTTTGCTCAGCTTGCGTCGCCATCGCCACAGCCCGTTTTATGCGGCTGGCCTGTTGGGTATTCTCACATTTCCAGCGTTTCTGCTCATCAAAAGCGAACTGGCGATCGAGTCGTCGGCCATCGTATTTTTCACGATCTATCTCGGCTTCATGATCAAGCGCATGCCACGCATCACGGCTGAACGGTTGAAAAACAGCCCGCAGCGGGATGATGGTCCTGCAGTGCTGATTCCCATCATCTGCCTTCTCACCATTATCGCCGCCGTGATTGGCCTGTTCAATGCCCTCAACAAAGGTGGCACACATAGCACGCTGGAAGTGTCATTGGCGTTTATTTCAGTGATTGGCGGCTGGTTTACCATTCACACCATGTTTGCCATGCATTACGCCCACCGTTACTGGCAATATTACGCTGGAGAAAACGGCATGGGGCCTCGACGTGGGCTGGGATTTCCGGAAACAGAAGAGCCAGGTGGCTATGAATTTCTGTATTTTTCCTTCGTCATTGGCATGACAGCCCAAACCTCGGATGTCTCCATAACAACAACCGACATGCGCCGGATCAATCTTGCCCATTCCGTTGTTGCTTTCTTTTTCAATACAATCTTGATCGCGGCTGCGGTCAATGCCGTCATATCCATGGCCGGATAGCATTTTTCAGGAGAACTCATGAAGATCCTCTCACAAAACACCGCTTTTGGCGGCATGCAGGGCGTGTTCAGCCACGATTCAGAAACCTGCAAAACAGAAATGACCTTTGCCGTGTTTGTGCCCCCTCAGGCGATTGCCGAAAAACGCCCGGTGCTATGGTATCTGTCCGGCCTGACCTGCACTCATGCCAATGTGATGGAAAAAGGCGAATATCGCCGTCTGGCCGCAGAGCTGGGCCTGATTGTTGTTTGCCCCGATACCAGCCCGCGCGGCAATGATGTGCCGGACGAGCTGACCAACTGGAAAATGGGCAAGGGCGCTGGCATGTATCTCAACGCCACCGAAAGCCCTTGGGCCGAAAACTTCCAGATGTACAGCTACATCACCGAGGAATTGCCTGCCCTGATCGGTGAGCAATTTCGCGCCGATATGAACCGTCAGGGCATTTTCGGCCATTCCATGGGTGGCCACGGTGCCCTCACCATTGCCCTCAAAAATCCTGATCGCTTCAAAAGCTGCTCAGCCTTTGCGCCGATTGTCAGTCCGCTCAAGGCCGACTGGACGCAGGACGCATTTGAGAAATATCTCGGTACAGACCGCAGCACATGGCGACCTTATGATGCCTGCGCTTTGATTGAGGATGGGGCACGTTTCCCAGAGTTTCTGATGGATCAGGGCAAAGCCGACAGTTTTCTGGAAACCGGCCTGATGCCGTGGCTGCTGGAAGAAGCCGTCAAAAACACCGATATTGGCCTGACGCTGCGCCTGCATGAGCGCTATGATCATTCCTATTATTTCATTTCAAGCTTTATGGATGATCATCTGCGCTGGCACGCTGAACGGCTGAAATAGAGAAGGCTCAATTCAGCAAATCCAGCACAATTTTCGCCCCTGCCTCACCGGCAGGGGGTTCTGTTTGCATGGTCTTCCAGACAAGATCAAAACCCTGCATCATGGCTTGATTCTCAGGTGTGTGGGTAGAAAGCCGCTCCATCCAGCGCGCCAGTGATGCACCGCGAAGCTGCTCGTTCAAATATTCCGGCATCACCACGTAATCGGCAATCACATTGGGCAGGGCCCCTGTCCAGATTTTGATGCGCTTGTGCATCAGCTTGATCAGCCAGTCGGTTTTATAGGTTGAGACAACAGGAACGCCTGCCAGCGCCAGTTCCAGCAACACCGTACCAGAGGCGGCAATGGCCGCATCGGCCTGTGCAAAGGCCTGCCATTTCTGCTCTTCGCCAACCATAATGTCAGGCTGAACAACCCAATCTTTCACCGCCTCACGCACCATCTGTTCCCGCCGCGCCAGCGTTGGCAGCAAAAACCGTGTTGGCCCATTACGCTCAACAAAAACGCGAACCGCATCGCCAAAAACAGGGGTGAGAGAGCTGATCTCCGCTCCACGCGAGCCAGGCAGCAACATAATGGTTTTCGGCTCACCTGAGGCAGGAACAGGCCTCAACATCCGCGCCGCGCGGCAGGCCAGGACAGACGGATGGGAGGTTAATCGGTGACCAATAAAATGGGTTTTCGGCCCACCTAAACGCTGCATGACAGCAGGCTCAAAGGGCAAAACCGCCAAAACGGCGTCCACATAACCCAGCATGGCTTGGGCTCGATATTCTTTCCACGCCCAAACACTGGGGCAGACGTAATTGACCACTGGCAAATCCGGCAAAACAGACCGGACTTTGCGCGCAACTCGATGGGTAAAATCAGGACTATCGATGATCAGCAGAAGATCCGGTTTTGCTGCTGCCAAGGCTTTGGCTGTCTTGCCAATCAGGCTGATGAACCGCGGCAAGTTTGCCAACACCTGCGTGAGCCCCATCACGGAAAGCTCTGAGAAATCAAACAGCGATACCAGCCCCTGCTCTTCCAAGGCAGGACCGCCCACACCGACCAGCTCAATCTCGCCCGTATATTGTTTTTTCAGGGCTGCAATCAAATCTGCGCCCAACAAATCCCCTGACACCTCGCCGGCAATCACTGCGATTTTCAGACGCTTTCCGCTCAAAGGTCCACCTCCAGATCAATGCCGCAGACAAAAATACCTGCTGCATCCGCCCGTTTCAACGTTTCTTCCCGTTGCAACAAAAGCGCCCTGCCGGCTTGCACAGCAACACCCGCAAGACCAGCCATAGCCACGCCATCAATGGTGGATTGCCCAATGGTGGGCAGATCGGCACGAATATCCTGTTGAGGCTTGCACAATTTGACCAGAACACCGCGGCGCTTGGCAGAAATCCGACCTTCAGCGCGCAACTCCGCCACCCTTTGCAACATACGGTCGGTGCCTTCCACCCCTTCCAGGGCTACGATACGGCCACCAACGCTAACAGCGCCCTGACCAACATCCAACCGCCCCAGAACCTCAGCGGCCCGCATGGCCGCCGCAATATCGCGCCTGTCCTCTTCATTCGGCGCATGGCGGCCCAGTGGACCAAGATCAGCGAGAAGCTGCGGTGCTATCTCATGCGCACCAACAACCCGGCACCCTTGCGCTTCGATCAACTGAATGACCATTTTCAAAACCGTATCATCACCACCCGACAGCAAGGTTCGGACAACAGACGGCACCTTCATCAAAGAACGAAGATTGACATGTATTTCATTGAAATTCGGGCGCTTTTTAACAGCACCAGACATGACCATGCGTGTAATGCCATGCTGCTTGATCAGGCTGGCAAGTTGGCGAAAATCACCCACACTGATGATGGCATGATCAAATGCATTCCAGCGCTGGTCTGCTTCATTCTTTAAGGGAAAAACAAACGGATGCTCACCAGCCGCACGGGCGGCATCCGCAACATACACCGGCAGCATACCACTGCCGGCGATAATACCCAGCCGTCCGGCCTTGCTGCCGGTCATCGGTCAGCTCTTGCCACGGAAAGGCGAAGACAAGGCACGATCACTCTCAGCGGCGATGAAATCCAGAATTTCCATCGCTTCCTTGCAATCTGCAAACTCTTCGCGCAAGGCCGCAGCCTTTTCACGAATAGCCCCTTCTTCATCAAACAGGGCTTTATAGGCTTTGCGAACCCGGTGGATCGTTGCACGCTCAATGCCTGCCCGTGTCATGCCAACCACATTCAAGCCACCCAGCAGGCCGGGATTGCCGTTCAACATGCCATAGGGAATGACATCATAACTACAGGCCGAAAGCCCACCAATGAACGCCTGACGGCCAATTCTGGTGAACTGATGCACAGCACAGCCCCCGCCCAAAATGGCACGATCATCAATTTTGACATGGCCTGCCAGCATTACATTGTTGGACAGAATGATATTGCTGCCCAATTGGCAATCATGCGCCACATGCGAATTGGCAAGAAACAGATTGTTGTTGCCAATAACTGTTTTGCCGCCACCCTCAACGGTTCCGCAGTTAATGGTCACGCCCTCGCGCATGGTGCAGTGATCACCAATATCCAGCGTGGTTTCCTCACCGGTGTGGTGAATGCTCTGCGGATCGCCACCGATCACCGCATTGGAAAACATTTTTGCATGACGGCCAATTGTCGTGCGCCCCGTGACAACGACGTGCGGATGCAATTCTGTGCCTTCGCCCAAAACCACCTTGGAACCCACGTAACAAAATGGGCCAATGGTGACATTATCGCCAATCACGGCTCCATCTTCGATAACGCTTGAGGGGTGAATGCGGGCGCTGGCCGAAATGGATGTCATTTTTCTTCCTTATGTACGATCATCGCACCAATATCTGCTTCAGCCACAACAGCGCCATCGACCTTGGCATCACAATGGAATTTCCAGATATTACCGCGTTGCTTATGCTTCGTCACATGAAATTCAACACGATCACCAGGCACAACCGGCTTGCGGAAGCGAGCATTATCAATCGTCATGAAATAGACCAGATCGCCGCCGTTCCCCGACTTGCGCGCACAGATAGCGCCTGCCGTCTGAGCCATGCCTTCAACCAGCAAGACACCCGGCATAATCGGCTGCGAAGGAAAATGCCCGGTAAAATGCGGCTCATTGGCCGTAACATTTTTGATCCCAATGGCAGAATTATCCCCATCAATCTCAATAATCCGGTCAACCAACAGGAAGGGATAACGATGCGGCAGGAGCTTCATAATCTCCAGAATATCCGCACTTCCCAACTCGTTCTGCTCAACAGTCATTTCTGCCCCTTTCTCGCCTTAGCCCTGCTTTCGGACCGCGCTATAACTTCCGCAGAGTCACGCAGGAAATCTGCAAGCGGTCGCGCCGGTATTCCGCCGAATTTCTCTCCGGCAGGAAGATCCCCCACCACACCACTCATTGCAGCAATCTGAACCCCATCACCGATCTTGATGTGTCCATTAATGCCTGAGCCGCC
>CAJYRE010000103.1 GCA_913776675.1 Rhizobiaceae bacterium | reverse complement strand
CACCCCGGAACACGTGCAGAAAGTGCTGCTGGATGATGATCAGGGCATGGCCTCATCTCTGATCAGCCGCGCCGGTGGTGATCCGAAAGAAGTGCGGCTGGCCAATGATGTGGCCCTTGGCAAATTGCCCAAGGTTTCCGGCGGCAATGGTCAGGTTTATCTGGCACAGCCCTTGGCAAAAGTGTTTACCACCGCCGAAGATGCCGCCAAAAAAGCAGGTGACAGCTTTGTCACGGTAGAGCGCTTGCTGCTGGCTCTGGCGATAGAAACCTCAGCCTCAACATCCGCCAGCCTGAAAAAGGGTGGCGTGACGGCCAATGCGCTCAATCAGGTGATCAATGAGGTGCGCAAGGGCCGCACCGCCGATAGCGCCAATGCCGAGCAAGGTTTTGATGCGCTGAAGAAATACGCGCGCGATTTGACAGCAGAAGCCCGCGAAGGTCGGCTGGACCCCGTGATTGGCCGTGATGATGAAATTCGCCGTACCATTCAGGTTCTGTCACGGCGCACCAAGAATAATCCTGTTCTGATTGGTGAGCCGGGTGTGGGGAAAACCGCGATTGCCGAAGGCTTGGCACTGCGCATCGTCAATGGTGACGTGCCCGAAAGCCTGAAAGACAAGAAGCTGATGGCGCTCGATATGGGCGCGCTGATTGCGGGCGCGAAATATCGCGGTGAATTTGAAGAGCGTCTCAAGGCTGTTCTCAACGAGGTTCAGTCCGAAAACGGTGACATCATCCTGTTTATTGATGAAATGCACACACTTGTGGGTGCAGGCAAAAGCGATGGTGCCATGGATGCATCCAACTTGCTCAAGCCTGCGCTGGCCCGTGGCGAGTTGCATTGCGTTGGGGCAACCACACTGGATGAATATCGTAAGCATGTGGAAAAAGATCCGGCGCTGGCCCGGCGTTTCCAGCCTGTCACCGTGGATGAGCCAACGGTGGAAGACACGATTTCCATCCTGCGCGGCTTGAAGGAAAAATACGAGCAGCACCACAAGGTCCGCATCTCCGATTCGGCTTTGGTGGCGGCAGCCACGCTTTCCAATCGCTATATCACCGATCGGTTCTTGCCAGACAAAGCCATCGACCTGATGGACGAGGCGGCTTCGCGCCTGAGAATGCAGGTGGATTCCAAGCCGGAAGAGCTGGACGAGCTGGATCGTCGTATCATCCAGTTGAAAATTGAGCGTGAGGCACTGAAAAAAGAAACGGATGCCTCGTCTATCGATCGTCTGGCCCGTTTGGAAGCAGAATTGACCGCACTTGAAGAAGAAGCCGATGCGTTGACTGCTCGCTGGCAGTCGGAAAAGCAGAAGCTTGGCTTGGCGGCCGATTTGAAACGGCAGTTGGATGAAGCCCGCAACGAACTGGCCATTGCCCAGCGCAAGGGTGAGTTTCAGCGCGCGGGGGAATTGGCTTACGGCTTTATTCCCGATCTGGAAAAGAAGATTGTCGATGCCGAAGCCCGCGACAGTTCCGGCCATGGCAACATGGTGCAGGAAGTGGTGACGCCCGACAATATTGCGCATATTGTCTCGCGTTGGACCGGCATTCCGGTGGATCGCATGTTGGAAGGCGAGCGGGAAAAGCTGCTGCGCATGGAAGACGAGCTGGCGAAATCAGTGGTTGGGCAGGGGGATGCCGTACAGGCGGTATCGCGTGCGGTCCGCCGGGCCCGGGCCGGCCTTCAGGATCCCAATCGTCCGATTGGCTCGTTTATTTTCCTGGGACCAACCGGCGTTGGTAAAACCGAGCTGACCAAATCGCTGGCGCGCTTCCTGTTTGATGATGAGAGCGCCATGGTGCGTCTCGATATGTCGGAATACATGGAGAAACATTCCGTGGCGCGTCTGATTGGCGCACCTCCCGGTTATGTTGGCTATGAAGAAGGGAGCGCGTTGACAGAATCGGTGCGGCGCAAGCCTTACCAAGTCATCCTGTTCGATGAAATCGAGAAGGCCCATCCGGATGTGTTCAATGTGCTGTTGCAGGTTCTGGATGATGGACGCCTGACAGATGGACAGGGTCGCACGGTGGATTTCAAGAACACGATCATCATCATGACATCCAATCTGGGTGCAGATTATCTGACCAGCGTTGGTGAAAATGATGATGTCGAGAGCGTTCGTGCCCAGGTGATGGATGTTGTCAGAGCATCTTTCCGGCCCGAATTCCTCAACCGTGTGGATGAGATCATTCTGTTCCACCGTTTGAAGCGGGCGGAAATGGGCACGATTGTGGATATTCAGCTCCGCAAACTGGTTGCGCTTTTGTCAGAGCGTAAGATTGTCATTGATCTTGCGCCTGATGCCCGCAACTGGCTGGCCGATAAGGGATATGATCCGGTCTATGGCGCACGCCCACTGAAGCGGGTGATCCAGAAATATCTGCAAGATCCGCTGGCAGAGCAGATTTTGTCCGGTCATGTGCTGGATGGAGCCAAAGTCCACATCACGGCGGGGTCAGATCGCTTGCTGATTTCGGCGGCCAAGCCACTGGATCAAGTGGCGTAACGCGATCAAGGTTTGATGACAGAGAAACGGCGGCTGACAAGGCCGCCGTTTTTGCATCAAACTCTTTGAGAATTAATTATTGGCAGCAAGCTGACGGTTTTTATCGTCGTTGGTGAGAAGATCATCGATCCGCTTTTTCTCGGCATCAAAGCTGATCAACTGCTTTCCATCCAGTGACTTTCCATCCGGCAGACGCACTTTCATGGGGTCCACCTTGGCTCCG
>CAJYRE010000102.1 GCA_913776675.1 Rhizobiaceae bacterium | reverse complement strand
CGGCCTCGTCCAGCACGAGATAGCTGACAGCCCGCAGCGAAATGGCATTGCGTGAAATCAGGTCGAGCAGACGGCCCGGTGTGGCGACCAGAATGTCGGTGCCTTTTTCCAGTTGAAGCTGCTGCTTGTTGATGGACGCGCCACCCACCACCTGATTGATCTTCAGAGGGGTTCTGCGAATGAAGTTGCGCAGATTGTCGCCAATCTGGTTCACAAGTTCGCGGGTGGGAGCGAGAATCAGCGAGCGGGTGGTGCGATTGTCGGGGCGGCGCTCTTCTTTGAGCAGCATTTCAATCAGCGGCAGGCCGAAGGCTGCGGTTTTGCCGGTGCCTGTCTGCGCCAGGCCGATGAGGTCGCGGCCGGAGAGAACAACAGGAATGCCCTGTTGCTGAATGGGGGTTGGGCTTTCAAAACCCATGGCGCTCAGTGTGGCGACAATATTTGCCGATAGGCCAAGTTCGTTAAAACTGGTCAATTCAATTACCTTTCGGGGGCGCCAAAACAAAAGCCATCATCGCCTCATTGCGATCATGGTTGTTTTTGGCGTCAAGAACCCCGCGTGATTTGGGAACTTGTCAGTTGGAAAACTGCTTACAGGCGCGTTTGACCACCTCTGCGGTCATATATAGAGCGCCCCAAGACCTTCCTTGCATGGCTATAGTAGCGGCAGGGCGCGCTCACGCGGCGGCCGGAAGGTTTAAAGCTGGTGGTCCTTTGCGCTTATCGCAACGAAATGTCAAGCGCCCGCCGCCGGAAAGCGGCGAGCACGGTGCATGTGACAATCAACGTGGGCAAACCTGTACGCGGTATGCGTCGCCCCATTCGTTGTGGCGCCATTCATAATGGCAGGATGGTACGTAAACCGGGCGGTAATAGGTTCTGTAAACCGGTGGCGGTGGCGGTGGTGGCGCTTCATACACTGGATAGGCATAAGCCGGACGGCGTGCTTCATTGATCAGCGCGCCACCCAGAATGCCACCGACTGCACCAGCGGCAACGCCGCCCCAGAAATGATCGCGTGCCTGTGCCGCAGGGGCGGTTGCCATGACGGATAATCCAACCACGGATGCAGCAAGGCCCGTGGATATGACTGTACGAAATAGGGTCATGATGGTCTTCCTTTCCAAAGCCTCACTTCGAAGAGATGGTCAGAATGTGGCGCTCAAACACGGCAGATTGATGATCAATCTGTGGCGTAGAATTAAAATTTGTCCATGAAATCTGCACTTTTAAAGAGTTGCTTTTTTCGAAATCGCCTGAGGCGGGTGCGAAAATAAAGTTAATAAAGTGTTATTTTTAAGGTAACACTTTGTTTTGTTGGCGTGAGAATGCTAGCGTTGATTTGTTAACCGCGCAGAATGGAAAGGGCGGGTGTGCAGGCAGAACAGGGACTGCTCGCTATCGCATGCGCAAAGATTGCGCCTTTGGATGTTCCTGCCTTTGTCAAGGACAGCGAGCTGCGGTTTGTTGCTGTCAATGCGGCATTTGAAGCGTTTTCGGGGTTTGAGCGCACTGAACTTATTGGCTCTGCGCTCAGCGCGTTGACGGACCGGCCTGAAGATCGTGCGCTGGAAGATATGGAGCGCCGGGCGCTGGTGTTTGCTGAAGAGCAGGTTGCGCTGTGCTTTGATGCTTCTGCACGGGATTATTGTCGTGTGCAGATTGAGCGCTTTCTGACAGAAGATGAGCGCTTGTTTGTCTTTGGTGTTTTCCGCGAACGGCCCGGGCGACGCAAGGAGCGCTTTCCGCACAAGCGTAAATCCAGACAATCTCAGGTCCAGCCTCTATGCTCCGGCCCGCCAGAGCGCCTTCAGCTTCTGTTGGAAAAGGGCAACCGGCTGGATGCAGCATTGCCTGTGGTGCCGGAACAGCGTGCGCCCTTGGCTGATTTTCACGGGCTGCTGGATACCCTGCCGTTGGGTGTGCTGCTGCTGGATGCGCAATGGCGCATTGCCTATTGCAATCAGGTTTTTCGTGATTTTCTGGCACCTGTGCCGCTTTCCATACAAGTGGGGCTTGGCTTTGATGCGTTGATTGACGCGATTTGTGCGTATGAGGTCGTGAATGCCGAGCGGCATAGGGCCGGGTGGCAGCAGTTGGTGGCGCAGGCCAAAGAGGCGATGCCCTCTTCGCATCGACTGTCGCTGGGTGAGACAGCGTTTGACATCAATCTGCGCCGTAACGATCAGGGCGGCATTGTCCTGTTGTTTTCCGATGTGACGGCTTTGCAAGCGGTTGAACGGGAAAGCCGGCTGTATCGCAGTGTTTTGGAGAATGTGCCAGAGCCGGTTTTCCTGCGCGATGCACAGCGGCGTCTGCTGTTTGCCAATCAGCCCTATGAGCAAATGTTGGGCGGTGACCGCGAGCGGTTTTACGGATTGCGCGAAGATGAAATGTTTTCTGAAGGGGCTGATCAGATGCGCCTTCTCAACATACAGGTTCTGCAAGATGGTCATGATCTAGAATCCGAGCAGCTTTTGACGATGCCCAACGGCAAGGAGGTGCCCGTCCTGACCAGCCTGCGGCGCATAGAAGCCGATGATGGAGGCCCTTATATTGTTGGCTCGCTGGCTGATATTTCGCTTTTGAAAGTGCGTGAGACAGAAATTGTCAGTGCGCGGATTGAGGCTGAAGCGCTCTATCAGCGGCTGGACGGTATGTTGCGCATGATGCCCGTCGGGGTGGTGATTGTTGATGCCGATATGACCGTGAGCTTTTTCAATTCCAAGGCGCTGGAGATTGTTGAATGGCCTGCGGACCGTGCGTTTCAGGGGATTCGTTTTGCTGATTGCATCCGCCATGCTGTTCAAAAGGGCTGGCCTGTGGATGAGGGCATGGATGCGGAGACATTCGTTCTGCATCGATGTTCTCAACTCAGCAATCTGAAGGGGACGCAGCAATTTGAGCGTATGCTGCTGGACGGGCGCTATATATTGGTCAGCATGACGGCGTTGGAGAATGGCCAGCGTCTTCTGACCTATTCCGATTATACCGAGCAGCGCCAGCGTGAGCAGGAAATGATTGAAGCCAAAGCCCGGCTGGAAAATGTTGGCACATTGCTGAAAGAAGCCACGCAGGTGATGAAGCAGGGGCTCTGCGTGTTTCAGGAGGGGCGGGTACTCTACGCCAATGAGCAACTGGCCGAAATGCTCGATTTGCCAGCCTCCATGGTTGTTGAAGGCACGGATTGGTCGCAGGTCTACGAGCATTGTACGACCCATGGTCTTTTGGGTGATGATCCGGCGGCCGTGCTGGCCAATGTCAGAGCCTGCACCCATGAAGGCAAGAATTTCAGCACCACGGTGTTGCAGCGGAGTGGTCACTGGCTCCGGGTGGATGTTCTGGTCAGTGGGTCAAGGCGCAGGCTGGTCGTGCTCAGCGATGTCACCGAGGACAAAAAACGCGAGGCGGAGCTGACAATGCTCGCACGGGAAGCCGAGGCGGCAGATCGGGCCAAATCGCGCTTTCTGGCCAACATGGGGCATGAAATTCGCACGCCCATGAGCGGCGTTTTGGGCATGGCCGAGCTGTTGGCGGCTTCAGAGCTGGATACCCGCCAGAAGACATTTGTGGATGTCATTCTCAAATCAGGTCGCTCTCTGCTGACCATCATCAACGATATTCTGGATTTTGCCAGAATTGATGAGCGCAGCCTGTCCTTGCGCAAGGTGCCGTTTGATCCCGCAGCGGCAGTGCAGGATGTGCTGCTGCTGATGGCGGGACGGGCGGCAGAAAAAGACATCGCCTTGCTGGTGCGTGGAACCGACAGGCTGACCTGTCTGGTTGCGGCGGATGCGGGCCGTTTCCGGCAAATTCTGACCAAGCTGCTGGATGAGGCTATCCGCTCTACCGATAGGGGCCATGTGCTGGTTGATATTTCAGAGCAGAAGGAGAGTGATGATCTGCTGTGGTTGACGATGCGCATTGAAGATACCGGGCGCGGTTTCACACCAGAGCAGCATCAGAAGGCTTTCAGTATGGTTTCGCAGCCTGAATCAGCGGCGCTGCACCACAATGCCAGCGCGGGTCTTTCGCTGTCCATTGCGGGCGGGCTGGTCGCGCTGTTTGGTGGCACCATCACCATGGACAGCGCGCCAGGCAAGGGGGCCCTTGTTACGGTGCGCTTGCCTCTTACAATTGCCAGTGCAAAAATTGCCGATCGGCCATCACCGCATCTTCAAGGTGCCTGCATCATGGCTCTGGCGGATCATCCGCTGGCATGCTCCCTGCTTCAGGAGCAATTGTTGCACTGGGGCTGTGATGGTGTCGGCGTGACCGATCCAGAGCTGGCATGGACGGTGATGGGGGAGGCGTCTGCGATTGGGCAGCCGATTGAGCTTTTGATCGTTGATCTTCACGGTGCAGGCAATGGCATGGTGAACCTGATCCGGCAGGTTCGGCAGAGCCCACTGTTGAACACCATGGCCATTATTGTGCTGCTGGGCGCAAACCGCAGGGCTTTTGAAGCCAAACTGGAGGGGCTGGGCATTCAGGCCTTTTTGCAAAAGCCTGTTGCCGATACATCGCTTCGCACACTCATTGCCGATGTTTTGCGTGCGGGTCGGCGCACCCGTGCTGCTGCTGATGTGGCGATGGTCCCTGTGAAGGCGGAGGAAGAGCAAACTGCTCGCATTGTCATGGTCAATGCCAACGAAGCCGAGTGTGATTTTGTCCGTCAGGTCATGGCAAAGGAAAGATTGGCTTGCAGCGTTTTTGCCAATGAAGAGCAGGCCTATACGGTTTGGCAGCGTGACACATCGCCGGTGATGCTGATTGATATGACGCAAGATGTGAGAGCCGCCCTTGATTTTGTTCGGTTTTTACGCTGCGAAGAAGCGCAAAGACCCGACGCTGTGCCAACGGCATTGATCGGGCTTTCCGGCATCGTGTCCACGCAGGAGCGGGCCGCATATCTGGAGGCGGGGCTTGATGCGCTGCTGATCAAGCCGCTCAATGCGGCCAGGCTGGTGACCTGTGTGCGGCAATGGCTCACACAAGAGCCGCCAGAGCAACGGTTGGCCCTGTGACATCTGGCTCTGGTGGCATCATGCTTTTGGACCGGCTCAGGATTTGACGCCGCAGAGCATTTCTCGCTTGCCCGCAAATCCTTTGCGCCGTTCCACCTGAAAACCGGCTGCTATGAGATTGCGGCGGACAAACCCGGCAGCGGCATAGGTGGCAAAGCGTCCACCGTCTGCTGTGAGCTGGTAAAGCCGTGTCATCAACTCTACCGACCACATGGCTTCATTGCGTGATGGCGCAAAACCATCCAGATACCAGGCATCAAACGGCTGTTGCCATGCGGTGAGCGAGATGAGGGCATCGCCACACACCACGGTCAGCCGGGTTTGCGCATCCAGATCGAGGCGCACATGGCCCTCAGGGG
>CAJYRE010000101.1 GCA_913776675.1 Rhizobiaceae bacterium | reverse complement strand
AATCACCGGCAAGACGCTGGGTGTGATCGGCGCTGGCAACATTGGCTCCATCGTTTGCTCGCGTGCCATTGGTCTGAAGATGCATGTCATCGCTTACGATCCCTTCCTGTCGGCTGAGCGCGCCCAGGAAATGGGCGTGAAGAAGGTCGAGCTGGACGAGCTGTTGGCGCAGGCCGATTTCATCACCCTGCACGTGCCCATGACCGACAAGACCCGCGGCATTCTCGGCAAGGAAAACCTGGCCAAGACCAAGCCCGGCGTTCGTATCATCAACTGCGCCCGTGGTGGTCTGGTGGATGAGGCAGCTTTGGCCGAAGCCATCAAGTCTGGCCATGTGGCGGGTGCTGGTTTCGACGTGTTCGAAGTGGAGCCTGCCAAGGAAAGCCCGCTGTTTGGCCTGCCAAACGTTGTTTGCACCCCACATCTGGGCGCATCCACCACCGAAGCACAGGAAAACGTTGCCCTTCAGGTGGCCGAGCAGATGTCGGACTATCTGGTGCATGGCGCTGTGTCCAACGCCATCAACATGCCATCGATCACCGCTGAAGAAGCGCCAATCCTGAAGCCATTCATCAAGCTGGCGGACGTGCTGGGTGCCTTCGTGGGTCAGGTCACGGAAGGTCCGATCAAGCAGATCGAAATCCTCTATGATGGCCAGACCGCGACCATGAACACCAAGGCCCTTAGCTCGGCCCTGTTGGCTGGTCTGATCCGCTCTCAGGTGTCGGATGTCAACATGGTGTCGGCTCCGATCATGATCAAGGAAAAGGGCATTGTTCTGTCTGAAGTCAAGCGTGACAAGACCGGCGTTTACGACGGTTACATCAAGCTGACTGTGACGACCGAAAAGCAGACCCGCTCGATTGCTGGCACCGTGTTCTCGGATGGCAAGCCACGCTTTATCCAGATCAAGGGCATCAACCTCGACGCCGATGTTGGTCCGCACATGATCTACATCTCCAACACCGACGTTCCCGGCATGATCGGCTTCATGGGCACCACGCTCGGCAACGCTGGCGTCAACATTGCCAACTTCCAGCTTGGCCGTGAAAAGGAAGCCGGCGACGCGATTGCGCTTCTCTATGTGGACGGTCCTGTTGAACAGGCTGTTCTGGACCAGCTCACCGCCAACCCGGCCATCAAGCAGGCCAAGCTTTTGACCTTTGCGGTTGAGTAAGATCTGCTTCATCGCATAGCGATGATATCGAACCCGGCGAGCGAAAGCTCGGCCGGGTTTTTGTTTGATGGCAAGGCTTTCAAACTCTCTGCCGTCATGCTCGACCTTGTGCCGAGTATCTGCCAAGGCTGAATATCAGAATGGACGAGAGTGGCTTGGGCTCCGACGGCAGACCCTCCGGACAAGTCCGAGGGTTACGAAAGGTTGAGAGTGTGGCTTTTGTCTGTTTCACAGTTTGATAACTGTCAAATTGACGCATGGCGGCTTGTCGCATTGTTTCTTGGTGGCACTGCTCTAGGTTATGCTAATATGTTCAGACCACGATGTTATTGTGGTTCCGGGTATGACGTGTAACGCTCCCAGTGAGCGGAGGAGACGCTGCCATGTTTGACCATTTTGATGCTGTGCTGCTGGCGAGGGCGCAGTTTGCCTTTACCGTTTCGTTCCACATTATCTTTCCGGCCTTTTCCATCGGGTTGGCCAGCTATCTGGCCGTGCTGAATGGCCTCTACCTCTGGACCAAAAAAGAGGTCTACTTCGAGCTGTTCAACTTCTGGAAAACCATCTTTGCGGTGGCCTTTGGCATGGGCGTGGTGTCGGGCATTGTCATGGCCTATCAGTTTGGCACCAATTGGAGCGTGTTTTCCGATAAAGCCGGACCGGTGATTGGCCCGTTGATGGGCTATGAGGTGATGACGGCGTTTTTTCTGGAGGCTGGCTTTCTTGGCGTTATGCTGTTTGGCCGCGCGCGGGTTGGTCCGGGGCTGCATTTCTTCGCAACCTTCATGGTGGCAGTCGGCACACTGATTTCTGCGACATGGATTCTGGCGGTGAATTCGTGGATGCAAACACCCGCAGGCTTTGGCATGAATGACAAGGGCCAGTTCATTCCGCTGGATTGGTGGGCGGTGGTTTTCAACCCATCCTTTCCCTATCGCCTTGTGCATATGGTGCTGGCGGCCTATCTCACCACGGCGCTTGTGGTGGGTGGTGTTGGTGCTTGGCATCTGTTGCGCAAAACCGCGCCGCGCCGGGCGGGCAAAATGTTTTCCATGGCGATGGGCATGGTGGCGATTGTCGCCCCCATTCAGATTTTTGCAGGCGATGCCCATGGTCTGAATACGCTTGAGCATCAGCCGGTGAAAATTATGGCCATGGAAGGCCATTTTGACAGTCACCCCGATGGTGCGCCGCTGATCCTGTTCGGCATTCCCGATCAGGCCAACAAGCGGATCGATTATGCGGTGGAAATTCCAAAACTCTCCAGCTTGATCCTGAAACATGATCTCAATGCACCCATGGCGGGACTGGATACGGTGCCGGACAATCTGGAGCCGCCGGTGGCGGTGGTTTTCTGGTCGTTCCGGGTGATGGTGGGGCTTGGTTTTGCCATGCTGGGGCTTGGGCTGTTTAGCCTGTGGACCCGCTATCGTGGCACGCTGACCACCAATGCATGGCTGCATCGGTTGGCCGTTGCCATGGGGCCTGCGGGTTTTGTGGCGGTGCTGGCCGGTTGGGTAACAACCGAGGTCGGTCGCCAGCCCTACACAATCTATGGCCAGCTTCTCACTGCGCAATCGCATTCTGCCATTCAGGCTCCTGCGGTGGCCACCTCGCTGCTGCTGTTCATCATCGTCTACTTTTTCGTGTTTGGCTCCGGCACATTTTACATTCTGCGACTGATGGCGCGCCTGCCGCGTGATCCGACGCCGGAAATTGGCGATGCGCCCATCCGCACGGCGGGCATTGTGCCCGGCACATTGGCCCATAGCATTGAGGGAGGCTCCCATGGTCATTGATTATGCATTCATCTGGGCCGCCATCATTGCCTTTGCCATTCTGGCCTATGTTATCCTCGATGGCTTTGATCTGGGGGTCGGCATCCTGTTTCCCTTTTTTAAGGACAAACATGACCGTGACCAGATGATGAATTCGGTTGCCCCCGTGTGGGATGGCAATGAGACCTGGCTGGTGCTGGGTGGTGGCGGGTTGCTGGCGGTGTTTCCGCTGGCCTATGCCACCATTCTTCCGGCCTTGTACATGCCCATCACGTTGATGCTGATCGGGCTGATTTTCCGCGGCGTGGCCTTCGAATATCGCTGGCAGATC
>CAJYRE010000100.1 GCA_913776675.1 Rhizobiaceae bacterium | reverse complement strand
GATCACCGGAAACTGGGCGGTGTTCTGGGATGCCATCCACCATATGGTGCTGCCCGTACTGGCGCTTTCCACCATCCCCATGGCGGTGATTGCCCGCATGACCCGCTCGTCCCTTCTGGATGTGTTGGGCCGTGATTATGTGCGCACAGCCCGTGCCAAAGGTGTGCCGGAGAAAAGCGTGGTGAGTGAACACGCGCTGGGCAATGCACTTTTGCCGGTTGTCACCATTTTGGGTTTGCAGATGGGCGCACTCCTGAGTGGCGCAGTGCTGACCGAGACCGTTTTTGGCCTCTCCGGCGTTGGCCGTATGCTGGTGGATGCCATTTTCTCGCGGGATTATCCGGTGGTGCAGGCCTTCACGGTGATGATTGCCGTCTGTTACGTCGCCATCAACCTGTTGGTGGATCTTTCCTACACCTATCTCGATCCGCGCATTCGCCCACAATAGGACACGACATGACAAGCTTGAAAAGTGTATCGGCCAATGCGGCGGCGACCATTGTGGAAGATGGCCTGATTGGCGATCCGGTGCCCTTGTGGCGGCGCACCTTTGGCCGTCTGCTGCAATTGCGCTCCGGTCAGGTCGGGTTGTTCATCATTGGCCTGCTAATTCTGATTGCGATTTTCGCCCCCATTATCGCGCCGTATGATCCTGATCAGGTGCTGATCGGCGTTGAGCAAGTCAAACGCCGCGAGCCGCCTTGCATCCATCTGCTCGGCTGCGATGCGGACCGCCCGCAACACATCATGGGCATTGATGGCAACGCCCGAGATTCCTTTTCACGTATTCTCTACGGCACGCGGGTCAGCCTGATCATCGGTCTCAGCACCGTAACCTGCGCGCTGTTTTTTGGCGTGTTACTGGGAGCACTCGCCGGGTATTTGCGCGGCTGGGTGGATAATGTCATTATGCGGATCATGGATGTGATCCTAGGCTTTCCATCACTGCTACTGGCCATTGCCATCGTGGCGGTGTTGGGTCCGGGCATTCGCAATGCGCTGCTGGCCATCTCGATCGTCTCTGTACCTGCCTATGCCCGCGTGACGCGTGCCAGTGTTCTCTCGGTCAAAACCCTTGATTTTGTGGCCGCAACACGGGTGCTGGGCGGCAGCAAATGGCGCATTCTGTTTTTCCGCGTGCTGCCCAATGCGATTACGCCGATTGTGGTGCTGGCCACATTGGGTGTGGCAACCGCCATTCTCGATGCCGCTGGTCTGAGCTTTCTGGGACTTGGTGCTCAGCCGCCGACGCCGGAATGGGGCACCATGTTGGGCTCGGCCCGCAATGAGATTTTTTCGGCACCGCATCTGGTGTTCTTTCCCGGCCTTGCCATCATGGTGACTGTGCTGGGCTTTAACCTTCTCGGAGACGGGCTGCGCGATGCCCTTGATCCGCGCCTTCATACGTGAGGACAGCATGACCAGACCCATTCTGAAGATCCGCGATCTCACCACCCATTTTGAAACCCGCTCCGGCACCGCGCGTGCGGTGGACAAGGTTTCTTTCAAACTGGAAGCCGGACAAACGCTCTGCATTGTTGGCGAAAGCGGCTGCGGCAAATCCATCACCTCGCTCAGCATTATGGGACTGGTGCCCTACCCCGGCAAAATCATCGGCGGTGAAGTGTTGCTGGACGGGGTCGATCTGCGCACCATGTCACCCACCGAAGTGAGCAAGGTGCGCGGCAACCGCATGTCGATGATCTTTCAGGACCCCTCTTCCTCGCTCAATCCGGTCCATACCGTGGGGCGGCAAATTGCCGAGGCCTATCGCCTGCATAAAAACATGAGCAAGACGGAAGCCGAGGCCGCAGCCATGGCGATGCTGAAAGCGGTCGGCATTCCCGATCCCAAACGCCGCATGAAAGCCTATCCGCATGAAATGTCCGGCGGCATGGCGCAGCGGGTGATGATTGCCATGGCGCTGGCCTGCCAGCCAGAAGTGCTGATTGCCGATGAGCCCACAACGGCGCTGGATGTGACCATTCAGGCACAAATTCTCGATCTGATGCGCGATTTGCAGCGGGATTTCGGCACCGCCATCATTCTGATCACCCATGATCTGGGTGTGGTGGCGGAAATGGCCGACCATGTGGCGGTGATGTATGCCGGGCAGGTGGTGGAACTTGCCGATGTGAAAACCCTGTTCAAAGCGCCAAAGCATCCTTACACGCAGGCACTGTTGCGCTCGGTGCCTGTGCTTGGCGAATCCCCGGACATGCTGGAAGTGATTGAAGGCCGGGTGCCGCAATTGACCCATCTGCCGCAGGGCTGTCTGTTTGCGCCGCGCTGCACGGCCCGGCTTCAGGCTAATGACCCACGCTGCACCAGCACGGTTCCAGAGCTTGTCACGCTGAACAATGCCCATCACTGTCGATGCTGGCTGACAGCGCCCGCCAATTCAGTTGAGCACAAAGAGGTGCAGCCCGCATGAGCGCCCTGATTGAAATGAACAATGTCAAAATGGCCTTTGCCGTCACAGGCGGGGCTTTTCAGCGGGTTAAGGGCTATGTCAATGCTGTCAATGATGTCAGCCTGAGCATTGAGCGTGGCCGCACCTTGGGCGTGGTGGGTGAAAGCGGCTGTGGAAAATCCACGCTGGCGCGGATTGTGGTGGGTCTTTACACCCCGACGTCGGGCGAAATTGTCTTTGATAACAAGCAGATTGCCGGACCGGGCTTAGGCGTGGATTTTGCCTCCAGCCGCCGTATCCAGATTGTCTTCCAGGACCCCTATTCCTCACTGGACCCACGGTTGCCGATTGGCGATTCCATTGCCGAAGGTCTGGTCATCCATGGCATTGGCGACAAGGCTTCTCGCCGCAAGGCTGTGGCCGATATGCTCGAACTGGTGGGCCTTCCGCCGCAGGCAGCCGATCGCTATCCGCACGAGTTTTCGGGTGGGCAGCGGCAGCGCATTGGCATTGCGCGGGCGCTTATCCTTCAGCCGGAATTTCTGGTGTGTGATGAGCCAACCTCGGCGCTGGATGTGTCGGTGCAGGCGCAAATTCTCAATCTTTTGAAACGGCTGAAAAGCCAGCTCAACCTCACCATGATGTTCATTTCCCACAATCTGGCCGTGGTGCGCCACATTGCCGATGATGTGGTGGTGATGTATCTGGGCCATGCGGTGGAGCTTGGCCCGGTGGAAGCGCTGTTTAGCAACCCGCGCCACCCCTATACCAAAGCGCTGCTCTCCGCGACCTTGATTGCCGATCCTGATCGGCGCGGTGAACGCATCAAGCTGGTGGGCGAAATGCCGTCTCCGCTCAATCCGCCCTCTGGCTGCCCCTTTCATCCCCGCTGCACGCTGGCCAATGACCGCTGCAAGGCGGAGATGCCGCTGATGACCATGACAGACACCGTGCAAGTGGCTTGCCATGCCGTTGCAGAAGGCCGGGCTTAAACTTTCAAGGAAACGCATCATGTCCTCTCTCGCACCTCCACCGAAAATTTCCATGGAAGAGCGCGTTCAGCGGCTCAACACTCTGCGTCACACCATGTCGGAAAAGGGCATTGGCGCGGTGCTGATCGGCTCCACCGAAAGCCTGCGGTATTTCACCGGGCTGGTCTGGCATTCCAGCGAACGCCTTGTGGGCGCGGTGATCACCCAATCCGACCTCGTTTATGTGGCACCCGGCTTTGAGCGCAGCCGGGTGGAGAGCTTGCCGCATGTGCCGGGTGAGATCCGGGTGTGGGAAGAGGATGAAAGCAGTGCCGCGTTGGTGGCATCTTTACTGCCGCAAGGCAGCCTGCTTGCCATTGATGATTCCGTGCCGCTGTTTGTTTACAATGCCTTGAAGCGCGAGATCAGCGTGGATCGGCTCATCGATGGCGGGCCGCTGCTGCGCGGCCAGCGGCTTCGCAAATCCGCAAGCGAAATTGCCATCATTCAATATGCCATGAACATCACAATGGATGTGCAGCGCAAAGCGCACGCCATGATCCGTCCCGGCATTGCCGCATCCGAAGTGGTGCGCTTTATTGATGAGGAACATCGGCGGCTGGGAGCCAAAAGCGGCTCCACCTTCTGCATTGTCTCTTTTGGCGAAACCACTGCCCTGCCCCATGGGGCTGACGGTGAGCAATATTACCAGCCCGGTGATGTGGTGCTGGTCGATACCGGCTGCCGCATTGATGGCTATAACTCCGACATCACCCGCACCTATATGCTAGAGGAGCCAACAGCCGAATTTGCCCGCATCTGGGCGATTGAGCGTGAGGCGCAGCAGGCGGTGTATGATGCCGCCAAACTTGGTGCCACATGCGCAAGCCTGGATGATGCCGCCCGCGTTATCATGCTGCGCCATGGTCTTGGGCCGGATTATCAATTGCCCGGCCTGCCCCACCGCGCTGGTCATGGACTTGGCCTTGAGGGCCATGAAGAGCCTTATATCGTGCGCGGCAATCAGACACGGCTTGAGGAAGGCATGTGCTTTTCCAATGAGCCGATGATTGTTCTGCCCGGCCAATTCGGCCTGCGACTGGAAGATATTATTCACATGACAGCCCAGGGGCCAGCGTGGTTCACGCAACCCGCCAAAGGGCCGACAGAGCCTTTTGCGTAAGCTCAGACGCTTTCTAGAGCATTTCAGTGTTTCCGAGAAACACTGAAATGCTCTAACTCTTTGTTTTTACGCATTTCCGGACGGAAAACCGCTATGCACTTTTCCTGGAAATGCTCTAACTTTCTGTGTTCCGTATTTCCGGACGGAAAGCCTCTAACTCCCGTCCCCAGACTTCAATCTGCGACAGGGCTGGATAGGGTGATGGATCATTCGCCTTGATCAGCTTATGCAATGTCACTCGTTCAATACATTTGGGCGGAAATGCAAAGCGCTGGCCAGACTGGCTTTTTGTCAAAGGCACCGTCAATGTCTCGTCATTGTCAAACAGCAAGGAAGCCTGTTGCCACCAGGCATCGTGGGGGAAATCGGCCCGCAGATACAGCACCACTTCGTCCACCACGACAGGCCGACCAAACTCAACCGTCAAAGCGGCATCAGGGTCGCGGTTGATGCCCCAACTGGTGTAGGGCCAAAACCCATGCCCGGTATTGGCCTTTTCGCCATCAAGGGCGTTGTGTGCGGCAAAGGCAGCTTCCCCTCGTGTCGACACATTCGCCACCGCACGGGGAAACATCTGCTGGTTGCCCGGATGATCATAGGGATTAAAAGCCAGATTTCGCCGCGCCACAACCTCTTCCGCTCTTGCCACACGTGCCGATAACCGGTGCAGATTGCCGCTGAATGCCTGCGGCGCATAGGCCTGCTTTTGCGCATGACATGGAATAGGAAAGGTGCAGATTGTTCCCTGTCGATAAACCAAGGCGGGTGGCATGGCATTGTCCAGACACAGAACCACCCAGCCTTGCGGGCTCTGGCCTTCCAATACCACACAATCTCCCTCCTGATAGGCAGAGGAATAGACGAGGAAAACCTCATCGTCTCCCGATGCTTCCGCCAGAACAGTTCCGGCGGCATTGATCAGCTTTATCGTCAAGGTCATGGGTGTTTCCCCCTCACACCACAGTCAGATGCAGCCAATCGCTGCTCACCGGCACCAGCACACGATAAATCCGCTCCGGCCAGGAGAGGCGCAAGCGCGGATCATCAATCGGTATCTCTTCCACCGTGGCAATACCCGCGCCTTGCATGAGAATATCACCCAGACCAGGCAAACGGATCAGGGCGGGATAAAGCTCCGGTTTTTGCGCAAACATCAGCGACACTTGCGCAGGCGCATCCCCCTCAAACCGATCCTCAATCTCAACACGCTGGCCTTTTACCAGCCAAACCCGCCGTTCATAACGGCGCAAACGCGCAGCCTGCGGATAGGCTCCGGCAATATCCATAGAGATGGTCGAACAGTCATCACCAAGGTCCACCCGAACATCGCGGGCGGCAAAGGTCGCCCCATCCTGCTGCATCACCCCTGCAAAACTGGGCAGGTTGTGAAAGGCAGACTGCATGGTCCAGATGTCATAACGCTGTGGTGAAAATGTCTTGGCGGTGTAACTACCCACCCCGACATCAATCAAGAACGGCTGGCCGCTTTTATAGAGAATCACACTGCCAACATCATTGTGATTGTGGCTGTCGCCGTTATGCCCCGCCTTGACCGCGAGCGCGTAAACCTCGTCTGTGGCAATCATCAAACCGATGCTGGGGTAATAAATATCGGCTTTGCGAACCGGACGGCTGCCATGGTCCAGCATGGCTTGAGCGGTCAAAGCGGTCTGAAGGCGATAAAACAGATTGATCTCATCCGGCAGCTCCGGGGCTGAATTTTTGGCCCAATCTTCTGCCGCAAAATCCGCAAGGCGATCTGATCCCGTGGCCAGGCCAAACAGATATTCCCGCGCGCCACAGCGCTCGGCAACCGCCGAACAATCCGCAAAATTGAAATAATGCTGCCCTTCAACATGCACATTGACAATATATTCGGCCATGTTGCGCAATTTCGGCTGCTGCCAAAGCTGGGAAAAGGCCGTGGGTGCCACAGTGCTCAAGACGGTCAAGGCATTGAACAGACACAGGCCCGCGTGCCGATAATACATGGCACCCTCTTCGCAGGCTCCATCCTCGCCATAATCCTTGAGAAAGGCATCCAGACTGCTGGCCGCTTTTTCGACAATGCTGCGCCGGATCGTTTGCGAATAGGGGCGAACAAAGGCGCTCAGCAAAACGTTTTGCGTACACCATGCCGTCCAGTTGTTCATGCGCTCATCGCCATTGCCCATCCACCAGAAATGGCTGGAAAGATAGGGCGTGATGATCCGATTCTGAAGCTCACGATCAATGCGGCGGACGATTTCTGGACTGAGCGCCGATAGAGGCTGCTCAAACAGGCTGGCCAGAACAGCCAGTTGTGCGCCGGTTTCAGCCGCAAACAGATCGATAATCGGCGCACTGTTATCGGGCAGAGCCAGCCGCGGCCCGCCTCGAACATAGGCATTATGGGCTGGCAATTGCCATCCACTTTCCTCACAGATCAACAGGACGCCATCCATGATCGGATCCAGAAATCGCCCCTGCCCCTCGGCCAGCTCTGCCATGACCAGATCATTGAGCATGCGGCGACGCTGAAAAAACAGCTCTTCAAACCGGGTACGGTTGCCATTGCGGCGATAATCCATGAAAGAACTGGCCTTGAGCAGTGGCCACTCGGCCTCAGAGGCCGCTTTTCCGGCAACCAGCAACCTGTCCCGATAGGCCGCAGGCACAGCCTGCCACGCCTGCCGATCGGCAACGGCGGGTGCAAAGGAAAAATCCGGCAAAAAATCCGGCAATTGCGCAAGGCATTCAACAAACATCCATCTGCTCCACCCTCATAAAGATGTTATACAGATTTATGCATTTTGCATTCTTTTTGGCAAACATATTTCTTACTTGTGTTATTTTTTCAGCAAATGTATTACAGGCAGGCTTGGGAGGGCCGGTGCAGCGTCTGACACCATGGATTGGGTTGGAGGCTGGCACACAGCAGCAGGCAGGAGGAGAAATGGTCAGCAAGACCGTGCAGGAGCAGGCTGAAAACAGACCAGGAAAGAGGGCCGTACTTTCGAAACGTCAGCGAAAGCTGCGGGCCAATCTGGTTGCCTATTCCTTTATTGCCCCCAACTTCCTCGGATTTGCGACCTTTACGCTCGGGCCGATCCTGTTTGCGTTTGCACTGGCTTTCATGCATTGGGATGGCTCAAACCCGATCCGTTTTGCCGGGCTGGAGAATTTCTGGCATCTTTTTCAGGATCGCGCTTTCAAAGAAGCCCTGCTGAACACCATTGTCTACACGGCCTTTTCTGTTCCGCTGACATTGGCTTGTGCGCTGGGGCTGGCAGTGTTGCTCAATCAGAAAATATACGGGCGCGCCTTTTTCCGCACCGCCATGTTCTTTCCCTATGTCGCATCGCTGGTGGCCGTGGCGGTGGTGTGGAACATGCTGTTCAACCC
>CAJYRE010000099.1 GCA_913776675.1 Rhizobiaceae bacterium | reverse complement strand
CCCACAAAATCACGTCACCCTGAAAATGCCGCCACTTGAAATCGCTCATAAAAAATCTCGCTAAAAATTCTCAGCGCTCTTTCCGACATCATCCGAGTTTTTGCAACAGAGCCCGCTGGAACACGTTAAATCTGCTGCACCATGTTCTTCTTCAATCGATCCCGATTGAAGGCGTTATGCAATAGCGCCCATCCTGATAGAGCAGCGATTTGCCCTCACCCAGCCGGATGGCCACCACCTTGCCAATGACGATCACATGGCTGTGGCGCTCAATCGCTTCCTCAATCACACAATCAATGGCGGCCACGGCATTAGCCAGCACCGGCGCGCCGCTGGCCAGGGTGATCCACTCGGCTCCGGCGTAGCGTTGCGGGCCTTTCAGCCCGCCCAGACCGGCAAACTGATTGGCCAGCGTTTCATGTTCACTGCCAACGATGTTGATGGCAAAGGAGCCGTGCTGCTCCAGCACCGGCCAGGTGGAGGAGCTACGGTTGAGCGACACCAGCATGCGCGGCGGATCAACTGACAGCGCGGTTGCCGAGGTAACGGTAGCACCTGTGCGGCTTTCGCCCTCTCCCGTGGTGATAATGCTCACGCCACCGCCCAGAGTGCGCAGCGCCAGTTTGAGGTTTTGCGCATCGGCATTGTGCGCGCTGTGGATGGCCGCACTGTTTTCGACATCGAAATTCCGGGCTTTAAACTGCTGTGTCATCGGAAACCACCGTCTTGTTGTTTTGAAAAGATCGCTTTTACGACCCGGAGGCCACTTTCACATTGCCGCCGTGGCCGCCGCCGCCAAACACCTGTTTTGCGCCGAAGGAGGAGCGGATTTGATTGCGCGGACCGGCAAGGCCGATTTCCGGAAACAGCAATTCGGAAACGCGATAGGCTTCTTCCAGATGCGGATAGCCAGAGGCAATCACGGTATCAATGCCAATATCCTGATATTCCTTCAGGCGGGTGGCGATGGTTTTGGGCGAGCCGACAAGCGCCGTGCCCGCGCCAGAGCGCACCAGACCAATACCTGCCCACAGGTTGGGCGACACTTCCAGCTTGTCGCGGCGGCCATTGTGCAGGGCCACCATGCGGGCCTGCCCGACGGAATCGGAGTTTTTGGCAAACACCTCTTGCGCGCTGGCAATGGTTTCATCCGAGAGCTTGGAAATCAGCTTGTCAGCCGCCGCCCACGCCTCCTCATCGGTTTCACGCACAATGAAATGCAGGCGGATGCCGAAGCTGACGCTGCGGCCATGCTGGCTTGCGGCTTTGCGCACTTTGGCAACCTTTTCCGCCACCAGATGCGGCGGCTCGCCCCAGGTGAGGTATTTATCGATAATACCGCCGGAAAAATCGATTGCCGCATCCGATGAGCCGCCAAAATAGATCGGCGGGCGCGGCGATTGCACAGGCGGCAGGCCCAGACGCGCATGGTGCGCCTGAATATATTTGCCATCCAGATGGGCATGGCCGGTTTCAATCAGGCTGTTGAACACCTGAAAAAATTCATCGGCGTGGTCATAACGCTCGTCATGCGGCAGGAAAATGCCGTCGCCCGCCAGCTCTTGCGCGCTGCCGCCCACCACAATGTTCAGCAATAGGCGACCGTTGGAAACCCGATCCAGCGTTGAGGCAAGGCGGGCATAATAGGCCGGCGATGCCGTGCCGGGGCGAATGGCCACCAGAAATTTCAGCTTTTCCGTATGGGCAGCAAGGTCTGCCGCCAGAATGAAGGATTCCTCACAGGCCACCCCGGTGGGAATCAGCACCCCCGAATAGCCCAGCCGATCCACAGCCGTGGCAATTTCCCGAAAATAACCGGGATCGGCCGGTCTGCTCAGATCATCCGAGCCGAGATAGGCCCCATCGCCAGAGGAGGGAATGAACCAGAGAAAATCAAGAGGTTGCGCTGTCTTGGCCATGGTTGTTATCCTGTGTTGCAAAAGGCGACCGCCACCATGCGATCATGCCTGTGTCGGGCGGGGCGCGGCGATCATGCGCCGTGCTGCTCCCGTTCGGATGGTAATATGCTTATTGTCCATAGATTTTATAAGGAATTTTTTTCCAAAAAACACGACAGATGAGAAGTTTCTGCGCTGTTCATACTGCTCACGTGGCGATGGCTTAACCCAGCGGATGGGTCGATGCGCTGTGGGCATTCAGCCCCAGAAACGCCGCCACCTGATCGGCGACAAAGAAGGCGTGATCCGTCACCTGCGGCACGCCCATCAGCTCGCCAAAGGTGCCGCGTGCCAAAGGCCCGGCAATGAACAGGCCTTGCACGGTTGTGCCATCAGGTGCTTGTGCTGCGGCCTTTTGGTCGCAGGCAATGCCCAGCCCGGTTTTGCAGGGTGTGAGCAGCCCCGCCGTGTGCAGATCATGCAAAAACGGCTGCGAGGACAGAATGCCGCCATGGGCTGGGCCGGTGGTGACAACAACGGCGTCAACCGTCAACGTGGTCGGCTGTTGCTGGCCCTTTTCGTGCAGTGTCACGCGAAAGCCGGTTTCATCCGCCTCAACATGGCGCAAGGATGCGGCACGCACCGACAGAGTGCCGGCTTCAATGGCCTGATCCAGAACATGCTTGACCTGTGGCGCAATGCGAAAACGATGCACATCCCA
>CAJYRE010000098.1 GCA_913776675.1 Rhizobiaceae bacterium | reverse complement strand
GTCAGGATCGCGTTCCCAGAAATCGTTACTTGCAGTAGCGAGTCCCACAATCACCTCTTCCCAATGCGCACCCAAATTTATAAATGTCGTAATCCAGCCCGGACAGCATAATAAAACTCCCAAACTGGCTTCCAATGTTCTCCAAGATCAAGAAGCCCTTGATAAAATTTGGCGTCCAGAAATTTAAATTGATCCGATAATGCCTGATCTTCCCAAAGCTTGGATTGAAGCACCGAGGATGCACCTAAATCCCTTAGCAGCCTCAGATCAGAACGCGTGACGACCCAAAGATCAATAGCAGCACCTAAGCTACTACGAGACACGTAAATGGTGGCAGAAGTGGCATGATTGACGACAGAAGACGCCAGAGAAGCAAAATGGTCAGAAGATGAATGCAAGACAGCAGCGGCTCGGACAGCGGCAGAGGTGGAAGTTGAACTGATTCCGCCATCAGATTTAGAATCCCAAGCAGCCTTCGCATAAGCAGCGGAAGCAAGGGCCGCAGGACCATAAGCCGCCTCACCAGCAAAACTCGTTTCTTTATCTGGGAAATTTCCAGCAACCCACGCAATTAAAACACAGCGAAAAACGGATGCGGCAATATCTAACTTAAGTCGAGTGGGCATCTGAGAATTCAGACGCTCTTCAATAACTGGCATTACCCTTACAGCAGAGCGAAAAGCCAAAACTTTCGCCTCCTCCTCAGGCCGCGTCCTCAGATAAACCTCTAGCTTCTCCGCATCATCAATCTCATCAATCGCAGGCACCCTATCCACCATAACGCCCCCATCAAATCACCCACCACCAAAATGCACATTCTTCCCCTCCCCAACAAGGCCAAGTTGCTCATCGCCAGCCCGCATCCCCATCATAATCCAGTAGTTGCGGGGCGTTGTCGCGGAGTGAGAGCAGAAACGGGGTGATGTCAGTTTGGCCGTTGTCGTGGCGATAAATCTCCAGCGCGCCATCGTCTCGGCGGTAGATGGTGAAAGCAAGGGGCTGTTGTTTTGTGTGAGGACGGGTTTGCGGTGGTGGAGGAATGCCAGCAGCAGGGCCAGCACAAAGCAGGGTGGAATCAGCAGCCACAGCGCTTTGATCAGGTCCGGTGAAGCGCGGTAGGCGGTGAAAAGGTTGGTCCAGAAATCATAGGTTTCCATGTGGCGCTCCCTTGGGTTAAAACGCAAGGGATCACCAGAGCATGCAATCTCTGGTGATCGGGGAGTTGGAAAGCCGACAACAAAACGACCGTCCCGACCTTTAAGCAAAGCTCTGGACATACGCCGAGACCTCCCCGACCATAGAGAATGGTGGAGGGTAAACCGTATAGACACGGTTCACCGCCTCAGCCACAAACCTATGGCTGAGGGGTGTCTATTAACGATCGACACCGACCGCCCTTGAAGGGGTTTCCACGCCCCAAGATCGGCGCGTTACAACCGATCTCACCCGATTTTCGTGCATAAAGGATGGCGATTGAAAGTGGCAGGCGGGATTTTGTCGTGTGGAACAGAGCATTTATGCGCAAAATTAGCGTGACAGATACAGGCAAGCACCTCTTTCCCAGATTTTATGGAGGATCGATAAAATTATAGATTTTCAGATCAGATTTTTCTCACCGTTGAACAGGATAGTGGCGCGGCCAAGGCAATGAAGGCCTCGGCTGCCACCGGACAATGCCGCATGACGCAGCAAAGGCCGGTCAGGAGAAATGAATGTTTTCTGCCAGTTTATTAGATGCTCCCTCCCCGGACAGGTTCACCCTGCCCCCAGCCCCGTTGAAGACCGACTATTTGATTACCGCAAAATCCGTGCCGCCCATGGCAAAGCCCAATGTGGCCATCTTGTCTGCGGCCAAAATCCCCTCGGCCATTGCCGCCCTTTCCGTCCGTGACAGTTCCGGACACGGCGCATAAACACGTCCATATGAAGCTGATGCAAAATGCATCCATGAAAACCCGGCATTCAAGCCGGGTTTTCGCGTTTACAGCCGCAATGCAAAAAACCCGGCGTTTCCGCCGGGTTTTAAAATCTCATCTCATCACAATCTTAGCTATCCAGGAAGCTGCGCAGTTTGCGCGAGCGGCTTGGGTGCTTCAGCTTGCGAAGCGCCTTGGCTTCGATCTGGCGGATACGTTCGCGCGTCACCGAGAACTGCTGGCCAACTTCTTCCAGCGTGTGGTCAGTGTTCATACCGATGCCGAAGCGCATGCGCAGGACGCGTTCTTCGCGTGGTGTCAACGATGCCAGCACGCGGGTGGTTGTCTCACGCAGGTTGGCCTGAATAGCGGCATCGATTGGCAGAAGCGCGTTCTTGTCTTCGATGAAGTCGCCCAGATGTGAATCTTCTTCGTCGCCCACCGGGGTTTCGAGCGAGATGGGTTCCTTGGCGATTTTCAGAACCTTGCGCACCTTTTCCAAAGGCATGGCCAGCTTTTCGGCCAGTTCTTCCGGGGTTGGTTCGCGGCCAATTTCGTGCAGCATCTGGCGCGATGTGCGAACGATCTTGTTGATCGTTTCAATCATATGCACCGGAATACGGATGGTGCGCGCCTGATCGGCAATCGAGCGGGTAATGGCCTGACGTATCCACCACGTTGCATAGGTGGAGAACTTGTAGCCGCGACGATATTCGAACTTGTCCACCGCCTTCATCAGGCCGATGTTGCCTTCCTGAATAAGATCAAGGAACTGCAAACCACGGTTGGTGTATTTCTTGGCAATGGAGATAACCAGACGCAGGTTAGCTTCCACCATTTCCTTCTTGGCGATGCGGGCTTCACGTTCGCCCTTCTGCACCATGGAAACGATGCGGCGGAATTCGGCAACCGAAATGCCGGTTTCCGTGGCCAGATTCTGGATTTCCTGACGGATTTCCCGGATCGTATTGTTTTCTTCGCGGGCAAAATCCTTCCAGCCACGGGCGGAAAGATTGGCAATCGACTTCATCCAGTTCGGATCAAGTTCCGCACCCTGATATTGCTCCAAGAAGCTGTCGCGCTTCACGCCATAGCTTTCAGCTAGGCGCAGCAGGCGGCCTTCGTTCTGCATCAGGCGCTTGGAAATATCGTAAAGCTGCTCAACAAGGCTGTCGATACGGTTCTGGTTCAGCGAAAGCGATTTCACCGCCGTGATTAACTGATCCTTCAGTTCCTTGTAGCGGCGCTCCTGCCCGGTGGACAGGGTGCCGGTGCAGGCCAGACGCGCTTCCACCTGCTGATCCTGAAGCTTGCGCAGCTTCTTATAGGTATCGGCAATCAGGTCGAGCGTTTCCATAACCTGTGGGCGCAGTTCGGCTTCCATGGCGGCCAGCGAGAGGTTGGACTCGTCTTCGTCCTCTTCCTCTTCTTCCGGCATCGGCATATCGCCGCCGACATTGGTGATGTCGTCGTCGCCACCGCGTGGTGGACGGCGGGTCTTTTCTTTTTCTTCGGCAGCCTTGCGGTCTGCTTCAATCTTTTCCGGGCTCTGGAATTGCGGAGCCGCTTTGGCCTCAGGACCGGAATAGGTGGTCTCAAGGTCAATGATTTCGCGCAGCAGCGTGGTGCCTTCGTTCAGCTCATCACGCCAGATGATCAGCGCCTGGAAGGTCAGCGGGCTTTCGCACAGGCCGGAAATCATGGTTTCGCGGCCAGCTTCAATGCGCTTGGCAATGGCGATTTCGCCTTCGCGTGACAGAAGCTCCACCGAACCCATTTCGCGCAGATACATACGCACCGGATCATCGGTACGGTCTGTTGGCTCCTTGCGCTTGGTGGTGGCCACAGCGGTGCCGCTGGTGGTGGTCAGTTCACCGCCTTCGCTATCGCCGTCTTCTTCACCGTCGCCGTCTTCAGCCGCCGGGTCTTCCACGTCTTCGTCTTCAACAACGTTGATGCCCATATCCGAGAGCATCGCCATTGTATCTTCGATCTGCTCCGAGGTGACTTCCTCGGAGGGCAGAACCGAATTCAGCTCATCCATGGTGACATAGCCGCGTTTTTTCGCGGCCTTGATCATCTTTTTGACAGCGTCGTCCGAAAGATCGAGAAGCGGACCGTCCGGAGCGCCATCGCGTTCGTTCTCGGCTTCTTCGTTTTCCTTGACCTTAGTTGCCATGTATCTCGTCGCTTTCCCTGGCGCTTCAATTTTCCACAACGAGACCGGAAGAAACCCATCCTGCCCGCTGCAAATCACTGCTAATGACCTATCGCGTTTTTCTTAAGCTTTCGAAAAACGCTCTTCGCAATTCCCAACGGAAAACCTTGTTGCGCTTTCCCGGACACTGCTGTTTCGTTCCCGCAATTCCGATTGGAAAACCGCCTTACACTTTTCCTGAAACTGCTTTACGAAGTGATCCTTAATTCCTGATTAACCACACCGGCGAGAGCCAACTGCGATCCGGTTACACAAATAGGCAACGAAGCCCGCCAGATGTATCCAGCGCAACTTGCGTCACCTTTTATCTTGAAGTGGTGATTCCCACAATTTAGCGCCACGTCAAGTCCTTTAACGTTCACCAGCCTGTTGAAATCGCAAAAAAACGATTTCAGCCTCGTTTTCAGCTCCATATTCTATCCGCAGAAAGTTAGGTAATCTTTACGCCGTTGCAAGAGGGCAGGCTGATATTGGTGGTAACAATCTGTCATCCTCTCATGATGTACCGCCATAAGCCGGGCCTTTGACCCGCCCGGACATCACCCCGAAACCATCAATAATGGCTTCCTGATTTTCCATCCGCAGGATTTCCAACTGCACCTGCTGAAGCGCTGCCATCAGCCCATCAATGCGCTCGGCATCCTCGGCTTCGGTGGCCTCGGCAATCTCGCGCTCCAGCTCAATCCGCTGACGTTTCAGCGCCTTGGAGCGTTTATACAGCGACAAGGCCTGCACGTAACATTCACGCGCATCCTCCAGCGCTGCCACGGTGGTTGCCGTCCAAAGGCGGGCATTGCGTATCTGCTGATCCAGCGCCTTCAAAAGCGGCTCAAAACCTTCCGCTGTCAGACGCTCAAACAACGCCTCGCGGCTCAACCATGTGCCGGTATCGGCCACAGCCGTCAGCATGGCAGGCCACAGCCGTTGCAAATCACGGCTGTCAAAATCGATCACGGAAATTTCATCATAATCTTCCTGCAACAATTGCGGATGATTGACGATGGTGAGCGCCAGAACGCTTTCGCGCAATGTCGGTTGCTCATGGTTGCGGCTGACAATGCCCGAGCGCATCAGCTTATCCGAAGACAGCAACGAACCCCGCGGCGCGGCCCCTCCGCGGCTTGCCCCCGGCCCGGCGCGCGGCGCACCGCGGCCTGCCACCGCCCCTCTCTCATAGGGTGCGCGGCCACCTCTGGCTCCCGCCTGCCCCTGAAAAAAGGCATAGAGTCGGTCCCGTACATTCTGCTGATAGTGACGGCGCACATTTTCATCAGCAATCACGGCAACAATTTGCTTGAGCCGCGCTTCCAGCTCGGCCCGCTGCTCTGGCGTTTCATAGCGCCCCTGCCCGACTTCCTTGGTCCAGACCATATCATCCAGCGAGCGCGCCTCGGAAAGCACCCGATCAAACGGGGCGCGGCCATCGTGTTTCACCAGATCATCCGGGTCTTTGCCATCGGGCAACATGGCAAAACGCACACTCTTGCCGGGTTTGAGATGCGGCAGCGCCAGATCCACAGCACGAAACGCCGCCCGCTGTCCGGCACCGTCGCCATCAAAACACAGCACAGGCTGCGGGGTGATTTTCCACATCAGGTCAAGCTGATTTTCTGTCAGCGCCGTGCCCAGCGGAGCCACGGCATTTTCAACGCCCGCCTGATAGAGCGCAATCACATCCATATAGCCTTCGACAGCAATCAGCGTGCCTGCACCATTGGCACCGCTCAAAGCCCGTCGCGCACGGGAAAAATTGTAGAGAACATTGCCTTTGTGAAACAGCTCCGTCTCATTGGAATTGAGATATTTTGCTGGCGCATCCGGCGACATGGCGCGTCCACCAAAGGCAATCACCTTGTCGCGCGAGGACAGAATGGGAAACATGATACGGTCGCGGAAGCGATCATAGGACACCGGAATATCCGGCCCATGCACCACAAGCCCGCAAGCCTCGATCTGGTCTTTGGGCACGCCTTTAGAGGCCA
>CAJYRE010000097.1 GCA_913776675.1 Rhizobiaceae bacterium | reverse complement strand
AGGGGTCCTCCCGTGAACTTCGTCGCAACGGCTTGATTCCCGCTGTCATCTACGGTGACAAGCAGGCCCCTATTGCTATCGTTCTGAACACCAATGAAGTCACCAAGCGTATCCACGCTGGCGGTTTCATGACCACAGTTGCCACCATTGATGTCAACGGTGAAAAGATCAGCGTTCTGCCAAAGGACTACCAGCTCGATCCGGTTCGTGATTTCACCATGCATGTTGATTTCCTGCGCGTGTCTGCAAACAGCCACGTCGTTGTTAACGTGCCGGTTCACTTCGTGAACGAAGAAAAGTCCGCCATCAAGACCGGCGCTGTTCTCAACATCGTGCGTCACGAAGTTGAGCTGCACGCTCTGGCCAACAACATTCCTGAATTCCTGACGGTTGATCTGGCTGGCCTGAAAATCGGCGACAGCGTTCATATCTCTGCTGTCAAGCTGCCATCCGGCACAAGCCCGGTTATCACCGACCGCGACTTCACCATTGCAACAATCGTTGCTCCGGCTGCTGGCGTTGCCGAAGAAGAAGAAACAGCCTGATAACAGGCATACAGGGCCTACAACCTTTGGAAGGTGTAAGGTCAGTGTAAAAAATACGGAAAAACCCGCTTTCACAGCGGGTTTTTTTGATTCAAGCTATTTAAAGTTTGTATTTTTCCATGCATAATTTTGCGTGGTCATAAAGAGATCATGTAGAATTCCACCCCCAAAGACTTTTTATAAGGGGTTTTTAAGATGTTAATCGAAGCTGTCGTTTTTTTCAGGTGTATAGAAACATGAACCGCTCGGTGGAGCGCCGCTTTCTAATGCTGGTTGTGGGAACCGTATGTGTTTGTATCGTTCCACTGTTTACGCTTTTTCTGTGGTTGGCATCAGAACGCGCAACCGCAGAGCAAAAGAGCAATATCGCTGTGATGCTGACAGCCAATGCCAAAGCCTTGGCAAAACCTTTGTGGGATTTTGACGCCGAAAGCATCAAACAAATTGCCGGAACAATTACATCCGATAACAGAGTTGTCTCTGTCTCTGTCAAAGACAGGACGGGTGACATCAATATTGTGCTTAAAACAAGAAACAAAGCAAACGCTGCGCAAATAGAATCTATCTCTGAAGATATTATTTACAATAGCAATGATGGCCCCAAATCTGTGGGCACAATGACTCTCAGTTTTGAAAAACTCGGATTCTTCTCAAGTGTCCGACGAACTGAAGGTATTTTTATTGCTATTTTCTCAGGCGCAGTCTTCATTGTGATTGGCTCAGCCATTCTGAGCAACCGTGTCATGGTGATGAAACCGCTGCTAAGATTGACGGCTGCCATTGAAGCAACCCACCGGCTTGGGTCTCGTCACAGCGTTGATTGGGCCTCAAACGACGAAATGGGCCGACTGGCGCAAAGTTTCAACGCCATGCAGATGAAACTGCAACAGGAAGAAACCGAGCTGAAAAATGCTCATAAAATGGCAACGGATCTTTATAATGCCACCCCCGCCATGCTCTATTCGCTGGATGGGAAGGATCGTATCATTAGTGTGAGTGATCACTGGGTTGCCACAACAGGATATATGCGCGAGGAGGTTATTGGCCTGCCCTTCGCAGAACTGTTGAATGCAAGCAGCCGCGACACTTTTCTGCACCGCAAGATCAAAAACGAAAGCGAGTGCCACTGGGAATATACCAGCAAGTTTGTCTGTGCGGACAGCACCGTGATGGATGTGTTGATTATCGAGTCCTGCGGAAAAACGCCCGATGCCGATGGGGCATCTCTCAACGTCATGACAGATATTACCGCGCTCAAACAATCCGAGGCGCGCAACCGTCGACAGGCTCTCACGGACCATTTGACCGGGTTGATGAACCGTCAGGGCTTTGAAATGGCCTTGGATAAAGAGATTGCCAAAACGGACAGCGAAGGCGGCTCCCTCGCCTGTCTGTTCGTTGATCTGGATCGTTTCAAATGGATCAACGACAATCTGGGCCACCATGCAGGCGACCGGACACTGCAAATCATCGTCAGCATGATTACCGGGCTTTTGCCGCCGCAATCCACCGCCGCCCGCATCGGTGGCGATGAATTTGCCATTCTGCTCAGAGCCAGCGATTGCAAGACAGCGGCCACCGAACTGGCCAGCAGTATTTGCAAACTGTTTGAAACGCCCTTTGTCATCAAAGGAACGGCAACACGCTTAAGCGCCAGCATCGGCATCGCGCTTTATCCGCAACATGCCGACAACGCTGCAGAGCTGCTGCAAAAAGCCGATATGGCCATGTACGACCGAAAGCGTGATGGGAAAAACGGCCTGCAAGTGTTTGATGACACCATCAGCAGTACCGCACGCAAGCGCGCTGAAATTGAGCAGATGATTGAACAGGCTCTGCGGCATGAATGGTTTGATGCGTTTCTTCAGCCGATCGTGAATCTGAGTACCAATAAAATTGTCGGTTATGAAGCCCTGATGCGGCTGAGACATCCCGTGAATGGCATCATGCCACCGTTTGACATTATCACAGTTGCCGAAGAAACCGGCGTTATCAACGAAATTGGCAAACAGGTCTTCGGCAAGGCATTTGAGCATTTTACCGAACTGACAGCCCTGAGTGGCGACAGAAGCACCTATCTTGCGGTCAACCTCTCACCCACGCAGATCGAACCAAGCCTGCCGGTGTGGCTTGCCAGCGCGGTGCATCTTTTCGATCTCGATCCATCCCGGATTGTCATTGAAATCACCGAAGCCACCGTGCTGCACGATAACCCCATCATTCAAACCATCTTGCGAAAAATTGCCAATTTTGGCTGTCGCATTGCGCTGGATGACTTTGGCACGGGATATTCGTCTCTCAGCTATCTCAACCGGTTCATGGTCAATATTGTTAAGATTGACCAATCCTTCATTCGCTCGATGACAAGTGATAATGAAGAAGTGCGTGAGCGCAGCCTCATGCTGATTGAAGGCATTACCGCCATGACACACAAAATGAAGTGTACGGTGGTGGCCGAAGGCATCGAAACACAGGAGCAGCGCCACCAATTGCAGGCCATTGGCGTGGATTCCGGCCAAGGTTATCTGTTTGACCGGCCACTTTCGTTCGAACAATTGCGCGAGCGTTTCCAAACACACGACACACCAAAGCTTAAGGCGGTCTGAAGACGCAACAAGGCCCTCTTTCGGACAAGGACAATCACAATGAGTCGTGTATTTGCCGTGGTGACAGCCCAAAACCGAAACATGGACACCGGGTTTCGAAGCAACTCTATGCGCAAACAAAAACAAAGAGCCTGGTGGACCTCTGCCCTTTTTGCATGGCGCGCTCAAAGGGCCTACCTCACTCTGAACAAGGGTGGCAGAAAACGGCTACTGCATAATTCCTTCAATCGGAATCGATTTAAGGTTAGAATTATGCAGCAAATTAAAAGTGTTACAGCGAACCTTTGTGCGCCATATATGGTGAGAGGCGCTGTAGTGTTGACCATGGCTTTGCTGCTGCCTGCATCAACCATGATGGCGAAGGATAAAATCACCTTCACCACGGAGGAATACCCGCCGTATAATTACATCGAATATGGCACCTACAAAGGCGCGAGTTATGAGCAGGTTGCGCTGATCATGCAGGATGCCGATATTGACTACACGGTTGATTTGATGCCTTGGGCACGCGCTTATGCCATGGCGCAATCCGAACCGATGACCTGTGTTTTTACCACCGCGCACACCCCGGAGCGCAACGCCCTTTTCAAATGGGTGGAACCGCTCAGCCATGAGCGTAATATCATGGCCAGCAAAACAGGATCAAACATTCACGCCCACACGATTGAAGAGGCACGGAACTATCGGGTTGGTACACAACGCGATGATTACACTCAGGCTTTTCTTGAAAAAAACGGCTTTCAAAAAATCGACCTCGCCTCGAGCCTCAATCTGACTCTCAAAAAGCTGGAGAGCGGGCGCATTGATCTCATCCCGCTGTCCGAGCGTTTTTTTCATGAATTGGTGGAACACGGTACGCCATTGGAGCAACAATTTGTTCTCACGGAACAGACCTTCTCTCTGGCGTGCAATCTCTCTGTACCCGATACGCTGATTGCCAAAATGCAGGCCAACCTCAACAAGCTGATTGCCAATGGCCAACAACACACAATTCTAGTAAAATATGGCTTGGTGCAGCCATAAACCTGCCTGCCCTACCCACAAGATGGACAAAATGCGCTATGGCCCTTTATCTTGAGGGTATAGTTCCTTAAATCCCTGTTCACAAAGACTGCAAAAGCACATGGACTGGTGCCTTCCTCGCCGTGAGGAGCGATCGTGTCTTTTGCTTTGACGCCATTATCAGGACGACGCCATGATCATTCTCGCCGGGCTCGGCAATCCAGGCTCTCAATATGCTGGCAATCGCCACAACATCGGCTTTATGGCCCTTGACGCCATTCACAGACGCCATGGCTTTTCGCCGTGGAGCAAAAAGTTCAAGGCCGAGATTGCCGACGGCACGCTGGCCGGGGAAAAAGTGCTGCTGATCAAACCGCAGACATTTATGAATCTGTCCGGGGAATCGGTCGGCGAAGCCATGCGTTTTTACAAGCTGGGTCCAGAACATCTGGTGGCCATTTATGATGAGCTGGATCTGCTGCCTGGCAAGGCCCGCATCAAGCTGGGCGGCGGCCATGGCGGCCACAATGGCATCAAATCGCTGGATGCCCATTGCGGGCTGAACTACCGCCGCCTGCGGCTCGGCATCGGTCATCCGGGCGATAAATCCCGTGTTCAGGGCCATGTGCTGGGCGATTTTGGCAAGCTGGATGCCGAATGGCTCGATCCCCTGCTGGAGGCGCTGGCCGACAATGCTGATATGCTGGTGCGTGGCGAAGACAGCCAGTTGATGAACAAGCTGGCACTGGCCACGGGTGGCAAAGCCGAAGATGAAAAGCCAAAAGCTGCCAAGCCCGCCAAATCGCATATCCATCAGGCCCGCAACTCTGCCCAGCCGAAAAAACTGCCGGAAACCGGGCCAATGGCGGAGATGCTGAAGAAAATGTTCGGAGGCAAGACGGATTGAGATGATCAAGCCTGTCATCGCTATTCGCACGGCCCAATCAGACGATCTGGACGCTCTGCTTTCACTGTATCAGGAGCTGAACAGCGATGACGATCTGTTGCAAGCCGATCTGGTGCGTGAAAAATACGCAGCAATTCTGAGCCATCCCGGCCTGACAATTTTTGTCGCGTTAGATGCGGAAACGCCCGTGGCAACCACCTCGCTTGTCGTCATTCCCAACCTCACCCGAGGCGGCAGACCTTATGCGCTGATTGAAAACGTGGTCAGCGCCATCAGCCATCGCGGCCAAGGCTATGGCAAGGCCGTGGTGTGTCACGCCATTGAGGCCGCATGGCAAGCGGGCTGCTATAAAGCCATGCTGCTCAAAGGCCGCACCGACCCTGCCATTCACCGCTTCTATGAATCTTGCGGCTTTGTGCAAAACAAAACCGGCTTTCAGGTACGCAGAGGCTGAGACTTGACAAAATCGACTCCCGTTCAATCTTTTTATGGGTGATGACAGGGAGAAGACATCGAATGGAGAATGAAGAGGCACCATCAAGCGAACATGAAATCAGTACAATCCGTTATAAACTGACGGATAACGAATTCGTCCGCGGAATGGAACACCACAGAAGAACACATAAGAATTTTTACATCGCTATAGCATTTTTTGCATGCCTTGCCCTTTATCTTTCAACGAAATCGGCAGATACAAACAGATGGAATAATTATTATTTCACATTATTTTATTACGCCTCAGCAACAATAAGTTTCACAATTATTTCATATCTTTTATTGACCGTAATTGGGCGATATACGACAGCCAGAAACTTTCAACGCTCCCCTTTTTCTCAATTACACTTAACCGCTGAGTGGGATAAAACAGCCCTGACAATCCGCCATAACAATGGACACCAGCGCTACGAATGGAAAGATTTCCAGGCATGGAGTGAAGATGCAGACATTATCACCTTGTTTTATGGACCACATCTTGTCATCCCCCTGCCAAAACGGGCCTTCAGATCCGACCAGCAAGACAATTTCAAAGCCCATTTACAGGATGTCGGAATAAAGCGCTCCAAACTCATGCCCATTTAACATGGTCGGCCTGAAGAGAAGCCATGGAACCAAAAGGCTCTACTCCACCGTCCACTACTCTTCCGGCTCAGTGGTAAACAGCAGCGGAAAACTGGCTTCCTTGGCCAAATCATTGGCCTCGCTGGATTTGGTTTCGGCAATATCTTTCGCGCAGACCACCACGACGGCCTTGCCGAATTTATGAGCGGTCATCATCACCCGGTTGCTGGTCTCAGCGCTCATCCGAAAAACGGCCTTCAGCACAATGGTGACAAATTCGCGCGGCGTGTAATCATCATTGTTCAGAATGACTTTGTACAGCCTCGGCCTTTCCAGTTTTGGCTTGGCACGCTCTTTGGGCTGCACGGCAATGTCTTTACGAGGCACTGGCTACTCCCGTCAGCGAAGGCTTGAAAAACAGCATAATGCGAAACGCGAGCAGCTTCAACAGGCGGCAAAGCCTTGACCACAGGCATCCATTCCCCCATAGGCAAGACAACAGATTTTCATTTACTGACGGAAAACACCCATGGGCTTTAAATGCGGTATTGTTGGCCTGCCGAATGTTGGCAAGTCCACCCTCTTCAACGCGCTCACCAAAACGGCGGCAGCGCAGGCTGCCAACTATCCGTTCTGCACCATTGAGCCAAACACCGGCGAAGTGGCGGTGCCGGACCCACGTATGGAAAAGCTGGCCTCGGTGGCTGGCTCCAAGGAAATCATCCCCACCCGCATTTCCTTTGTGGACATTGCCGGTCTGGTG
>CAJYRE010000096.1 GCA_913776675.1 Rhizobiaceae bacterium | reverse complement strand
CCGCGCTGTATTTTATCCCCTATGCCCTCTGGGTTTCCTTTGCGGCCTTGCTGAATTTTTCGCTCTACCTGCTGAATTAACCAGGATCGGCAACCATGTCTGCGTTCCTGTCTTGCCTCCAGCCCTGCATCGTGGCAAATGCAGTGTGACTGCGGGTAAGGTGGCAGCCGTGCGCACAATGCAGACACGGTAGAAACGGCGGCAAGGCACGATGGACGAAACGATCCAACAGCGGATCAGGGCAAGTTTTGCGCGGCAAGGTGCCATGCAAACCATTGACGCAGAGCTGACCCGCATCAGCCACAAACTCGTCGAGATCGAGCTTCCCTTTCATGAGAAACTGACCCAACAGCATGGCTTTCTGCATGCCGGGATTATCTCCGCCGCTCTCGACACCGCCTGTAGCTATGCCGCCTATACCGTTATTGAGCCGGATACATCGCTGCTGACCATTGAATTCAAGGTCAACATGATGTCACCGGGACGCGGGGAACGGTTTTTGTTTCGGGGTGAAATTACCAAGCCCGGCTCCACCATTATTGTGGCCGATGGACGCGGCTATGCCCTGGGGGATGGCCCGGCCAAATTGATTGCCTCCATGACCAGCACACTGATGGTCATTCGAGGCCGTGAGGATATTCGTGAATGACATTTGAACTGAAGCCCGTCGGCGGCAAAACCATTCTGTTCATCATGGCCGCCGAGGCCGAATATGGCCCGTTTCTGCGCTCACGCATGACACCGTTGATGACAGGGGTTGGTCCGGTTGAAGCCTCCATTGCCACCACCAGGGCCTTGGCTGCCCTTGATGCTGCGGGCACATTGCCGGATCTGGTGGTTTCGCTCGGCTCTGCCGGGTCGGCAAAACTGGAGCAAACACAAGTCTACCAGGTCTCCTCTGTTGCCTACCGCGATATGGATGCATCACCCTTGGGATTTGAAAAAGGCAAAACGCCATTTCTGGACCTGCCCGCCGTGATTGACCTGCCTTTACGCATTCCCGGCATTGCGGAAGCAACACTTTCAACCGGCGGCAATATTGTCTCCGGCACCGCCTATGACGGTATTAAAGCTGACATGGTGGATATGGAGACGTATGCGGTGCTGCGTGTCTGCCAAATGTTCAACCGCCCGCTGATTGGTCTACGTGGCATTTCAGACGGCAAGGCGGAGCTGACCCACATCAATGACTGGACGGAATATCTCCATGTGATCGACCGGAAACTTGCTGAGGCCGTGGACAGCCTCATCAAGGCGGTCGAAAATGGTGTCTTCTGGTTTTAACCCGCCGGAACCGCCGAATTTTAAGGTTCTTGCCATTTCTCCAATTGCCAGACAAGGCAGTTTTCTTTAAAGGCTCGCCATGACCCAGATAGCACCTCCCGACAGCGTTCTCATTATCGATTTCGGCAGCCAGGTAACGCAGCTCATTGCGCGGCGCGTGCGTGAAACCGGCGTTTACTGCGAAATCGTTCCTTTTCAATCCTCCGCCGAGGGCTTTGCCCGGCTGAAACCCAAAGCCATCATCCTGTCGGGAAGCCCGGCTTCCACGCTGGATGACAACAGCCCACGGGTACCGCAGGTGATTTTTGATAGCGGCCTGCCTATCTTTGGCATCTGCTATGGCCAGCAAACCATCTGCGCCCAGCTTGGCGGCAAGGTGGAAAGCGGCCATCACCGCGAATTTGGCCGCGCCTTCCTTGAGGTTGAGCAGGAATGCAAATTGTTTGAAGGCCTCTGGTCGGTTGGCTCGCGCCATCAAGTGTGGATGTCCCACGGCGACCGCGTTACCGAAATTCCGCCGGGCTTCCGGGTTCTGGCAACCTCGGCCAATGCGCCATTTGCTTTCATTGCCGATGAAGCCCGCCAATATTACGCCGTGCAGTTCCATCCGGAAGTGGTACATACTCCCGATGGAGCCAAGCTGATCCAGAATTTCGTGCATAAGGTGGCTGGCATCACCGGCGACTGGAGCATGTCCGCTTACCGCGCCAAAGCGGTTGAAGCGATCCGCAAACAGGTTGGCGACAAGCGCGTCATCTGCGCACTCTCCGGCGGCGTGGATTCATCTGTTGCAGCACTTCTGATCCATGAAGCGGTAGGTGATCAGCTCACCTGCATTCTGGTGGACCACGGCTTGATGCGCAAGAACGAGGCCGCCGATGTGGTGGCGATGTTCAAGGAACATTACAATCTGCATCTGATCCATGTCGATGCTGTTGATCGCTTCGTTGGTGAGCTGGAAGGCGTTGCCGACCCTGAAACCAAGCGCAAGATCATTGGTCGTCTCTTCATTGAAACCTTTGAAGAAGAAGCCAAAAAGCTGGGCGGCGCAGATTTCCTCGGCCAGGGCACGCTCTATCCGGATGTGATTGAAAGCGTCTCGTTCACTGGCGGCCCATCCGTGACCATCAAGAGCCACCACAATGTCGGCGGCCTGCCAGAGCGCATGAACATGCAACTGGTGGAGCCGTTGCGTGAATTGTTCAAGGACGAAGTGCGTGTGCTGGGCAAGGAACTGGGCTTGCCCGATAGCTTCATTGGCCGCCACCCCTTCCCCGGTCCCGGCCTTGCCATTCGCTGCCCCGGCGGCGTGACGCGCGAAAAGCTGGACATCCTGCGCGAAGCCGATGCCATCTATCTCGATGAAATCCGCAAAGCCGGTCTTTATGATGCCATATGGCAGGCCTTTGCTGTGCTTTTGCCCGTGCAGACCGTGGGTGTGATGGGCGATGGCCGCACCTATGAATTCGTCTGCGCACTGCGTGCCGTGACCTCCGTCGATGGCATGACAGCGGACTTCTATCACTACGACATGGAGTTCCTCGGCCGCGCCGCAACCCGCATTATCAACGAAGTGCGTGGCATCAACCGCGTGGTCTACGATGTCACGTCGAAGCCACCCGGCACCATTGAGTGGGAATGATCCCTGATCCTCGGTCTGTCTGGTTCAGATTGAACCGGACAGACTCTCTTGCTTCAAGCGCGGTCTGAGTTCAGGCTGCCCCAGAACCCCATTCCGATCCTGTGTTTGGAAAGACTCCACAATTTCTTTCTCGCGGCAGGATCAAGTACTTGAGGGGGAATATGGGCGAGACGCGGGTGCCCACGGGTTTCACCAAATCAGTCAGGACATTCGAGCTTGAGCGGGCTGCAAACAGCAATTTGCTGTGTTGTGGCCAAATTATTTTCCGATTACCATTCTTTAGAATATCCTTTTAACCTCAATTTTATCATCGCCGGGTTAGGGTCTGCCCTATTAGGGGGAACTTCAAAGCGTCAGATCAAGATGTCAATGAAGCGGCTTGTGCATTTCACAACCGACAAACGTGAAACAGGACGAACCCTTTTAAAAATGAAGACCCATAGGAGATGAAACACGGTGCAAATGCGATGGCTTAAGAATAATCGCGCTCTGCGCGACGCATTTGTTCTAGCTATTCTCGGCACTTTGATTTTGTCCTTGGCAATTGTCTTCGATTTTCATGAACACCTCGATAATTTCCTCCATTCGCATGAATACATGCAGATGGACGAAATCTATGATGCCATTAATATTATGGGTGTGATGGCTCTGATCTACGCAGTGCGGCGCCTTATCGATCAGAAAGATGAAATACGCCGCCGCAATCAGGCGGAAGCCAACATGGACTGGCTGGCCAATCACGATCCCTTGACGTCCCTTCGCAATCGCCGCGCGCTTGAAAGCAGTGAACGGATGCTTCAGGATCGTGATAAAGACAGCCATCATGTCATCTATTCCATCGATCTGGATGGCTTTAAAAAGGTGAATGATCTGGTGGGGCATCAAGGCGGCGACATTCTGCTGCGCGCCGTGGCTCATCGGCTGCAATCCATTTTGCCCGACGCCGATATTTTCCGGCTTGGGGGGGACGAATTTCTGGTGTTGGCCCAGCGGCCAGCCCACATGAATTGTCTTCAGATTGGCAAACACATTATGCAAACACTCTGCGTTCCCTACGATGTGGGCGGCATGACCTCCGAAATCGGAGCGAGCATCGGGTTTGCACTCTACCCGGAAGACAGTGCCGATTTTAATGATGCGGTCCATTGTGCCGATGTTGCCATGTATGCCGCCAAGAAAGCCGGACAGAACAATGTCTATGCCTATGAGCGCATTATGGAACACCGCGTCATGCGCCGGGCAGAAACCGAAATGGCATTAAGGCGGGCCATTCGGGATCATGTCATCACACCTTATTACCAGCCACAGATTGACCTCAAAACAGGGCGCGTGCATGGCTTTGAGGCCCTTGCCCGCTGGCAAACCGGCCCTGCACAGTATGTATCGCCCGCTGATTTTATCGAGCTTGCGGAAAGTGCGGGCCTGATTGTGGAGCTTTCCGACAATCTGCTGCGGCAGGCCTGTCTGGATGCCCTGCAATGGCCCGATAGTGTTCGGCTGGCCTTCAACATTTCCCCCAAACTATTCATAGATCGCCAGCTTGGCCTGCGCATCATGACAATTTTGGCGGAGACGGGCTATCCTCCCCATCGGCTGGAAATTGAAATCACCGAAACCGCGCTGATTCACGATGTTGATGCCGCAGTTCATATTTTGCGGGGTCTGCGCGAAACCGGCATCCGTATTGCGCTGGATGATTTTGGCACCGGATATTCCAACCTCTCACACCTGTCCAAATTCCAGTTTGATAAAATCAAGCTCGACCGGGGTTTTGTCATCAGTTTTGAGAAGGACACAAAACAGGGTGACATTGTGCGGGCCATTATCGGTCTGGGTCAGGGTCTGGGTGCCGTGACCACGGCAGAGGGTATTGAAACCGCCCAGCAACTTGATTTTCTGAAAGCTCTGGGCTGCGATTACGGACAAGGCTATCTGTTCGGGCGGGCCCTTCCTGCCGATCAGGCTAAAGAACGTGTGCAAGAGGCCGCAGACAAGCCAACAGACCATCATTCCGCTGCATGAATCTGACGGACAAAGCCCTGCGATCCCGCCATTTTGGCTTCCATGCGGGCGAAAATCCTCTATGACAGAAACGGATTTTAATTGAGGAACCACCTTCTCATGACGCAATTTGACGTTCTGACCATTGGTAATGCCATTGTGGACATTATCGCCCGCTGTGAAGACCAGTTTCTGGACGACAACGGCATTATCAAAGGTGCCATGAATCTGATTGACAGCGAGCGCGCGCTGACCCTCTACAGCCTGATGGGTCCGGCCATCGAGGCATCCGGCGGCAGTGCAGGCAACACGGCAGCAGGCATTGCCAGCCTGGGCGGCAAAGCAGCCTATTTTGGCAAGGTGGCCGATGATCAGTT
>CAJYRE010000095.1 GCA_913776675.1 Rhizobiaceae bacterium | reverse complement strand
TGCTGGTTGCCGCCGGAGAAATTGGCGGTTTTCAGCCGAGGATTGGGCGGGCGAATATCATATTTAGCAATCTCGATCTCTGCCGCCTGCCGAATGGCCGCTGGATTGAGAAACACGCCTTTGCCGTAACGGCTGTCGCGGTGATAGCCCAAAATGGCATTCTGGCTTTCTTCAAACGGCAAAACCAGACCCATATGGTGGCGGTCTTCCGGGATATGGCCAAGGCCGATTTTGCGCAAATGGGCCGGATCAAAGCCGGTCACCGGCTTGCCTTCAATCAGGATTTCGCCGGACACTGGCTTGCGAATCCCGGTAATGGCCTCCAGCAACTCGCTCTGGCCATTGCCCGCCACGCCTGCAATGCCAAGGATTTCGCCTGCCCGCACGTCAAACGACACGTCATCGACCATGACCACGCCACGGCTGTCCTTGACGGTCAGATTGCGCACCGACAACAGCACATCGCCCGGCTTGGCGGGCTGCTTATCCACCTGCAACAGCACGCGACGGCCCACCATCAGCTCGGCCAGTTCTTCCACCGTCGTCTCTTTGGTGGCGCGCGTGGCAACGATCTCGCCCCGGCGCATGACGGACACGGTGTCGGTAATCGCCATGATTTCGCGCAGTTTGTGGGTGATCAGAATGACCGTCTTGCCCTGATCGCGCAACACACCCAAAATTTTAAAGAGGTGATCAGCCTCGGCAGGCGTCAAAACCCCGGTTGGCTCATCGAGAATGAGAATATCAGCGCCACGATACAGCGCTTTGAGAATTTCCACCCGCTGCTGACGTCCCACCGGCAATTCTTCCACCACCGCATCGGGATCAACATCCAGACCATAATCGGTTTCAAGCTGCTTGAGAGACTGACGTGCCGCTGCCGTGCCCTTGGCCATCAGCATGCCGCCTTCGGCCCCCAACATCACGTTTTCCAAAACCGTGAAATTGTCCACCAGCATGAAATGCTGATGCACCATGCCAATGCCTGCGGAAATGGCCGATTGGCTGTCTTTGATATTGGCCGTCTGGCCGCTGATTTTAATCTCGCCGCTGTCGGCCTGATAAAAGCCGTAGAGAATCGACATCAGCGTCGATTTTCCCGCACCATTTTCACCGATAATGCCGTGGATGGAGCCCTTGGCAACCGTGAGGTTGATATTTTTGTTTGCGTGAACAGGACCGAATTTCTTGTCGATCCCGATCAGCTCAATCGCTTGCACTTGAACCACGTCATCAGGCTCCGGATGCGAGAGTATGTCTCATGTTGTTAAAAATTAAAAAGTGGATCATCCAGACATGAAAAGGGCGCAAGACGGCAAAACCGCTTGCGCCCCAATGTCACATCACTTCGGGCAGGAATTGTCTGCCATGTAATCGTGAACCTTCAACGTTCCGGCAATCATGTCAGCCTTGGCTTTTTCGATGGCCTTCTTCATTTCGGGGGTGATCAACGCCTTGTTGTTGTCGTCAACAGCAGCCATGACGCCATCTTCCTTCACGCCCAACGTCTGCACGCCGGGAGTAAACTTGCCGTTCTTGGCATCGGAATAGGCATTGTAAACTGCCAGATCAACGCGCTTGACCATGGAGGTCAGAACCGAGCCAGGGTGCAGGTGGTTCTGGTTGGAGTCCACACCAATCGAGAACTTCTTGCTGTCGGCTGCGGTCTGCAACACGCCCATGCCCGATGCACCGGCTGCCGCGTAAATCACGTCCGAACCCTGATCGATCTGGTTCTTGGCCAATTCGCCACCGCGAACCGGGTCGTTCCAGGCCGCACCCGTGGTGCCAACCATGTTCTGGAACACTTCGATCTTGGGGTTGGCTGCGCGAGCGCCCTGCTCGTAACCGCATTCAAACTTGCGGATCAGTGGAATATCCATGCCGCCAACGAAGCCGACCTTGCCGGATTTCGAGGCCATACCCGCCAACAGGCCCACGAGGTAAGAACCTTCTTCTTCCTTGAACACAACCGAGCGAACGTTGGGCTTATCCACAACCGAGTCAACAATCACAAACTTGGTGTCTGGAAATTCACCCGCAACCTTTTCCATTGCCGAGCTCCAGGCAAAGGAAACAGCCACAACCGGGTTAAAGCCCTTGGAAGCAAAGTTACGAATGGCCTGCTCGCCCTGGGTGTCGCTGGTGGGTTCGAAATCGCGGAACTTGATGCCGGTTTCCTTCTCGAACTTATCCGCACCGTGGAAAGCTGCCTCGTTGAAGGATTTGTCGAATTTGCCGCCTGTACCATAAACAAGCGCAGGCTTGATGTCGGCGGCCAGCGCCGATGCCGACATGGCAGCCATGGCAAACAACGTGATAAGAGATTTCTTCATTGTGCAGCCCTGATGTTGCTATTGATCTTATCGGTCCGCCCCATATCTTTTGGGTATGATTGTGACTGACCTGCCCCCTCTTAGGTTTGGCTGGGCTACATCCTTGCACGCCTTTTGAAAAAATTCACCAGATTTTTTTCAACTGGTAAATATCAGTGGATGAAAGCAGATTTCGCCGAAAAAATATCCACAACCCGGAGCGAAATCTGCCTTTCTGTTGCTTTTTTAACCAATTGGACAAGAAACCCCGGTGCCACGCAAGCCGCAATAGCCACGGGGGTTCTTGGCCAGATATTGCTGGTGATAGTCTTCGGCATAGTAAAACGGTCCAGCGCGGGTGATTTCCGTGGTAATCGCCTCACGATGTCCGGCGGCTTTCAACGCCTGCTGAAAAGCGCTTTCCGCCTTTTTCGCCACAGCCAGATCGGCATCATCCTCGACATAAATTGCCGAGCGATAGGTGGTGCCAATATCATTGCCCTGGCGCATGCCTTGGGTGGGATCATGCTCTTCAAAGAAGATCTTCAAGAGGGTTTCCAGCGTCACCGTGGCCGGATCATAGACCACCTTGACCACTTCGGTGTGGCCTGTCTGCCCGGTGCAGGTTTCCTCATAGGTTGGGTTTGGCGTAAAACCGCCCTGATAGCCAGCCGCCGTTACCCACACACCCGGCGTGTTCCACAGTAAACGCTCCGCACCCCAGAAACAGCCCATGCCGAGATAGACAGTTTTAAAACCGTCTGGATAAGGGCCTTGCAGCGACCTGCCGGAGACAAAATGGGTGACTGGCCCAAGAATGGGCGTTTGCCGCCCCGGCAGGGCCGTTTCTGCCGTTGGCATCACGGTTTTCTTGTTGAGCATAGCATTCAGAAACATGGTCATTCTCCTCTCGCTCACACAGTTTTGATCAGGCTGCAAACCGCCCTGCAGGGGATGGTCGCTTATATCCAACCACCCAGCACAACAAAGACAGACTCAGAAAAACCCCAAACGCGGGCTGTTGCAAAATCGCAGCATTCATCGCTTGCAGCATCGTGCCTCCTATATGGGTGGCGACCCACTGTTTAACCAGAGCAAGACCTTCGGCATCCACATCGGCCCAGATGGAACCAAAGGGCGTGATGACCACGGCGGAAGAGGCCACCGACTCAATCGAATCCACCACACCTGCCAAAACCGCCAGCACCAACAGGATGAAACTGAAAAAACGCCATAGAAACTTGAAGATAGCCATTTTTCTCTGCCCTCGTTTGCCTCGTTTTACAGGATGAAAGCGCAAGCCCCAACCAGACAGATGTGCAAAAAACAAAAGTTTTCGGTCAGAATGTCGAAAAACTGTCAGATATGGGTTGATCGCGTGAGAATCCTTGATATATGTCCGCCCCGAACAGCGCAGTTGCTTCGCAAACACGCTCTTCAAAAAGACGGACAGGTGGCCGAGTGGTTTAAGGCGCACGCCTGGAACGCGTGTGTGCGTGAAAGCGTACCGAGGGTTCGAATCCCTCCCTGTCCGCCATCAAATACTTCAAGCCATTGATTCTAAATAGATTTTTCACTGATTTCTAGATCGGCCCGCCAGCTGGCCCGCCACGATCACATGATCTTAAAACATCCTTTTGAAGCCGTAAAGAATTGTGCAAGTAGGCACTTGCAAGATGTTACGGTTTTCGATTACATAAAACTCATATCAATTAAATCGCTGCGCATGAGTGCGGTGTTCCCAGATAGGAGCACGCATGTCTGTTGTTGCGCAAATACCTCTTTTCCCGTCCTCGCCTGACGAAAACGAACTCAGCAATTCGATTGGAAAAAGCTCACCAACCAAAAGTACAGATACCCCCTTGCCGCTCAGAAAAAGTGCAAAGGTTAAATCTGCTGCAAGCAGCCATTCTCCGTCCAACCGCAGCAAGCCACAATCTTGCTCATCGCCTGTAAGTGTCACGGAAAACGAACGCTATCTCACCGTTCGCGACGTCGCGGACCGTTACGCGATCAGCATCCAGACGGTCTGGCGACACACGAAACACAATCCTGACTTCCCAAAGCCAATCAAGATCCTGACCGGTTCAACCCGATGGCGGGTGAGCGAAATCTTGGCCTATGAGAATGCACGGCAGGGGGTGGATCAATGACCAACTCCGCCACCTCCCGAAACAAGCGCCGCAATCTCCAAAGCCCAAGGCTGGCGAGCGCCAACATGCTTTATTCGTCCGAAGACGTGATCAAGCTTTATGAGATTTCACGCAATACCCTGACCAACTGGATCAGCGATGGATTGCAATTCATTGCCGCAGAGCCGCGACTTTTCCTTGGGGCTTGCCTCAATGAATATCACCGCCAACGACGCCATAAAGCTTCCCAGCCTCTCGGTCACTTCGAGACGTCTTGTTACGCCTGCAAGCAGAGACATTCTCTTATAGAGGGACAACTCTTCATCACACCGGTGAGAACCGATGGACTTTTCAAAGCGACACGCATCTGCCCGCAAACAGGCAAGCACGCCAATAGATACGTCACTGGCGAGCAATTAGACGAGATTTATAGCCTCCGGCAATCCAATCCCGGAAGCCAGACTCCAGACTAATATGCTTCCCGTTTCTATTCGGGGATTGTGCAAAACCAGTGATTAGAGTCCGGGTTGCCTCCGATGCCACCCTAAGCCTGCGACGAATCCGTCTCAGACGCCAATCAGCAATCAAATTCAACCATGCGAACCATGAATATCCTGAGCGCTTGCTCTCTGTTGGCACCATGCCACACGTCATGGCATTCCATGTTATTCAACGAGATCAATTATGTCGACAATCCATCCAGAGAATGCCGCTTTGATTTATCATTATCAGGCTGAGCTTAAGCATGGTCGAGGATACAATCACAAGACAATCGATGCAGCCTTGCGCCACATCTGGCAATTCGACCGACACACTGGCTCGACTGATTTTCGCAAAGTGACGCGCAAGATGATTGCTGATTTCAAGGACTATCTGATGGAACAGCAGCCTCGCTCAGATGGCAAGGCACTCTCAGCCTCAACAATCGTTCATACTTTCGGCAATCTGAAAGCCTTTTTCGAATGGCTGTCTCATCAAGACGGCTATCGAAGAACCATCTCCTCACAGATTTACAACCATTTCTCATCCCCTCGGGATTTGGTCGAGATAGCCGGTGCCGCAGCGCCAAAATTCGTCCCGTCGGTCGATCAGCTAAAGATTATTTTGTCAAAGATGCCAACCTATGCGCCGACACAACGCAGAGACCGTGCCATGTTGGCGGCCCTGTTCCTCTTTGGCGTTCGCGATGGGGCCTTGATCTCGTTGCGCCTGAAGCACGTCGATATAGACCGAAAACAAGTGTTCCAAGACGCCCGCGAGGTCAACACCAAGTTCAGTAAGACAAGTGTGGTGGATTGGTTTCCACTCGGAGAAGAGATCGAAACAATTGTCACGGAATGGATCCATGAGCTGCGCTCCCTCGGCGCTGGTGACGATGATCCGCTTTGTCCAACCACGCCGTTCAAACCGTGGATCGGTACCGGTTCGATAGAGCTTGAATTCCTGACAACTGCGGCACCGGTTCGCCGCGTTTTGAGAAAGGCTGCCAGCGCCGCTGGTGTGCCATATTTCAAGCCACACGCCATCCGCTCCACTGTTGCGCGGCTGTTTGATGAGTGGGCATCATCGCCCTCAGAGCTGAAAGCGCTGAGCCAGAACCTTGGCCACAACCAAATCGGCACGACACTGAAATACTATGGCGCGATGGACAATGAAACAAAGCGCGACGTCATCGCCACCATCCGCGAACGACAGAAAAACCCGCCAGCCTATGAACTGGCCGAGCGGATCCGCAATGCCGGACCTGAAATGGAAAAACTGATACTCTCGACCATTGAGGTTTTTGAGCTCAAAAATAAATAACGCTGTCGCTGTCGCGGGGTTCGAACTCTGAGGCAATGCCGGGCCCAGCGTGCCATTCGCTGACGCGAACTCCCTTATCCCGGGGACCAGAGAACGAGCATTGCTTCTATGGGTTGAGTAAACTATCGTTGCGCCATTGCAATTTTCTGGCCGCGAGTTTTTGTCTGAATGACGTCTCAGAATTTCGATCACCTTAAGCTTTTGAGCCCGGAACTGCATCGTTTGGGCGTTCTGGCCGAGCGATTTTTTGGCGAAGACGCCAATACCTCGCTGATCAAGAGTCGCCAGTTCGGTGAATACATGGCGAAGGAGATTGCAGCACTCTCAGGCCATTATGATCCCGATAAGCGCGAGAGCACAGACGTACTGCTGCGCCGTTTATCCGCGCAGCAGATCTTGCCTCGCGAGGTCGCCGATATTTTTCACGCCGTACGCAAAAGTGGGAATATTGCCAACCATAATTTCACAGGCTCCCCCGCTGAAGCCCTTTCAGCGCTGAAGTTCTGCCGTGCCCTTGGTGTTTGGTATCGCCGTGTCTACGGGCACGATCCGCAGTTCAAACCGGGCCCATTTGTGCCACCCATACCAGCCAGTGACATTGATCAGGCCACCCGTGATGAGCTGGAGACATTGCGCCGAGAGGTTCAGGACGCACAGCAAAAATTGGCAGCAGTACATGCGTCTGCCGAAGAGCAGGCCCAGGCCCGCGCCGCCGCTGAAGAATTAGCGCGCCAGGCATCGGAAACGAGCGCCGTTTGGGAGCAAACGGCGCTCGAGCTTGAGGCGAATCAGGCTGCACTGACAAAAAATCTGGCAGAACTTCAACAACAGGCCAAAAGCCAGCCCGAGCAGTTACGCACAGAGTTCAAATACGCAGGCCTTGAGGCCGCGAATAATCTTGAGCTGGATGAAAAACAAACCCGCCTGCTGATTGATGTGCAGCTGAACGATATGGGCTGGGAAGCAGACACCAACGCTCTGTCTTACGCACAAGGAACAAGACCGGAAGTCGGGCGCAATCTGGCTATTGCGGAATGGCCCGCCAAAGGCGGAAGAGTAGACTATGCGCTGTTCATCGGCCTCACTTGTGTTGGCGTGCTTGAGGCCAAGCGGAACGCGGCCGATGTACCATCCACGCTTGTTCAGGCAGAGCGCTATGCCCGGACAATTGATCTACCGGATGAAAACCTCCACCGTGAAGGCCCATGGAAACATAGTCTGGATGATCCGTTTCGGGTGCCTTTTATATTTGCCACCAACGGTCGGCCTTTTGTGCGTCAATGGCAGACAAAATCCGGTATCTGGTTTTGTGATCTGCGCAGGTCAACCAATCATTCACGACCGCTTATGGCCTGGTTTGCTCCCCAGGATCTCATCAATCTTCTGGAGACCGATGTTGATACGGCAACAGCGGGGCTGGCAGAAGACAGCTTTGGCAGCGGCACAATCAGGCCCTATCAGGAAGAGGCCATTGCGGCGGTTGAAAATGCCGTAGAGACTGGCCAACGTGATATTCTGGTGTCCATGGCCACCGGCACCGGCAAAACCCGCACCAGCATTGCCTTGATGTATCGGTTGTTGAAGCACAAGCGCTTTCGCCGCGTTCTCTTTCTGGTAGATCGCAAGGCTCTGGGCAAACAAACGGAAGACGCTCTGGATACCACCGAGATCGAGGGCATGTTGAACTTTGCCCAAATCTATAAGGTAGCCGTATTAAGCCAGAAATTGCCGGAACAGGAAGATCAGGTTCAGGTCGCCACCGTCCAATCGCTCATTGCCCGGATTCTCAACGAGCCGGATGTGACGAAGCGCCCCACTCCCGGCGCCTTTGATTGCATCATCGTTGATGAGGCCCATCGCGGCTATACGCTGGATGCCGAGTTGCGCGAGGACGATATCGGCTTTCGCAATCTGGAGGATTATCAATCCGCCTACCGTCAGGTGCTGGACTATTTTGACGCTGTCAAAATTGCGCTCACCGCCACGCCCGCCCTGCACACGCGCGAAATTTTTGGTCACCCCGTCTATCATTACGGCTATCGTCAGGCCGTGGTCGAAGGCTATCTGAACGATCACCTGCCACCGAAGCGCATCATCACAGCACTTTCCGAGGCAGGTATTCATTTTGAGGGTGGAGAAGAGGTCGAGATTATCGATCGCAAGACCGGGCAGATCGATCTTTTCGACCTGCCAGATGATGTTACGCTGGATTATGATGTCGCGGACTTCAACAAGCGGGTCTATTCAGAAGCTTTCAACAAGGTTGTCTGCCGGGCCATTGCCACCGAAATCCCGCCAGACAGGCCGGGAAAAACCCTGATCTTTGCCGCCCGTAACGAACATGCCGATGATATCGTGCGCCTGCTGCTGAAAGAGCTTCAGGACGAATACGGCCAGAGCAAAGTGCCACACCATATGGTGATGAAAATCACCGGCACAGTTGACCGGGCCGATGACCTGATCTTGAAGTTCAAGAACGACACCTACCCGAAATATGTTGTCACTGTTGATCTGCTGACCACCGGGGTCGATGTGCCGTCCATCTGCAATCTGGTGTTTGTGCGCCGGGTGAAAAGCCGCATTCTGTATGATCAGATGATTGGCCGCGCCACACGGCTTTGCCCGGAGATTGGCAAGGAGAATTTCCGCATTTTCGATGCTGTTGATCTTTATGCCGAGCTGCAAGAAATGTCAGACATGCGGCCCGTGGTGGTCAAGCCTGATATTTCCCTTGGGCAATTGGTGGTCGATCTTGGCAATGCCACCGAGGAGACCGATAAAAACTGGGTAGCCGGGCAAGTCATTGTGCGTATGCGCCGCCTTGCAAAGCAGATGGATCAGGAAACCCGCGACAGTTTTGAGCGCGCAACGGGCCAAACCCCGGAAATGGCAGTGCAATCGCTGTCCACCCGCTCTGGCCGCGAGCTTGAAGCGTGGCTAAACGCCCACCCCCGTGCCGTTGAGCTGCTGGAGCGCAAACCGGCCCGCACCGAGCGCAATGGTGATGGCGTGGTGATCTCCCCCCATGAAGATGAACTGCTGCGCATTGAAGAGATTTTTGGCAAAAACACCACGCCGGAAGATTACATCACCGGGTTTGAGCGCTACGTGCGCGAAAACATGAACCAGATCCCGGCGTTGATTGCCGTCACCCAGCGCCCCAGAGAGCTGACCCGCAAAGAACTGTCGGAACTGGCCGGGCTGCTGGACGAGCATAACTATTCCGAATCCATGCTGCGGGCGGCCTATGGCCGGGCGCGCAATGCCGATATTGCCGCCCATATCATCGGCTTCGTGCGTCAGGCCGCCTTGGGCGATCCGCTGGTCCCCTATGCAAAACGGGTGGAAAGCGCCATTGCCAAGATAGAAGCCTCACGCCCATGGACGCAAAAGCAAAAGGAATGGCTGCGCCGCATTGGCCGGGCGCTGAAAGACAAGCCGGTGGCCGACCCCAGCCTGCTCAACCAAGGCGTTTTTGCTGATAAAGGCGGGTTCAAGCATATTTCCAAGGAGTTTGATGGCGATTTGGAAGCGGTGCTGCACGAATTTAACGAAGCAATCTGGGGGCAGCCCGCGGCCTGAGTTGACCTCAGCCTTTGAGCGCCTAAAACACATCTGACTTTCCGCAATCAGAAAAGACCAATTTCATGAATGCCAACACCATCGTGCAAAAACTCTGGCGTCTGTGCACCGTTCTGCGCAAGGACGGCATCACCTATC
>CAJYRE010000094.1 GCA_913776675.1 Rhizobiaceae bacterium | reverse complement strand
CTCTGGTTGCAGCTATAGGGCGGCAAAGTGAAACAAAAAATTAAACGGGCCACATAATATCGTTTTTTTTCTATGCAATTAAAAATAGACGTTTTTCTCACTTAGGGCGCCAAAATATGATGATTTTCTAACTTAACATATAATGTTGGCGGGATTTAAAAAATAAATTCATATAAAGCATCACGCCTTATCGCTTATGGCTTCATGATGGTTCAGTGTTCGCGGAGACACTGAACCATCATAAACATATGTTTTTATTTATATATCAGACGGCGAGATTCCGGCTTTCACGGGCCAGCTCTAAAATGCTTCCCAGTTGGCGTGATCGCTTGTGGCCTGGTCGGAGCCACCAAAAGCGCGGGCCACTTGCCCCATCATCTTGTGCGCTGGCGATGAAACCGAGCGGGTGGCAGGTGTTGCCACCCTCAGCGTTGGAGGAACCTGTGATCCTTGCCCGCCGGACTGCGCTGCCGGACGATAAACCTGTGAAGGCGCGCCTGTCTCACGTGCCGGAACCTTGAATTGGCCCAAAAGGCCAACGGCAGCCGTGGCATTGTCTGCCAGCCGATGGGTCACAGCCGTGGTTTCTTCCACCATGGCCGCGTTTTTCTGGGTAAACTGATCCATTGCGTTCACGGCTGTATTGATTTCATGCAAGCCGGCTGTCTGTTCGCTGGATGATGTGGCAATGTCGACAATCAACCCATTGATTTTTGAAACTTGCTCGGAAATCGCGCCCAGTGCATCCCCGGTTTCCCGCACAAGCTTGACACCGCCTGCCACTTCATCACCTGATTTGCTGATCAAAACCTTGATGTCCTTGGCAGCATTGGCAGAGCGCTGGGCCAATTCGCGTACTTCCTGCGCCACCACCGCAAAGCCCTTGCCAGCTTCGCCTGCACGGGCGGCTTCCACACCGGCGTTCAGCGCCAGCAGGTTGGTCTGGAAGGCAATTTCATCAATTACATTGATGATTTTTGAAATCTCATTCGATGCCTGCTCAATCCGGCCCATGGCATCCACCGCGTTGGTCACAACATGGGCAGACCCTTGGGTGTTATTTTTGGCTTCCGTCGCCAGCGAAGCGGCTTCCCGCGCCCGCCCGGCCGCCGTGCGCACCGTTTCGGTCATCTGTCGCAAAGCCGCCGATGTTTCTTCGAGAGAGGCGGCCTGCTGCTCGGTACGCATGGCAAGATCGCTGGTTGCACTGCGAATTTCGTTGCTGCTGGCTGCCACTTCCATCACCTCATGGCGCAGTCCGCCAAACGCCTGACTGAGAGTGGCCACCGAATTGTTGAAGTCTGCCTTCAAATGTTCCAGCTCTGGTGTAAAGGGCTGGTCAATCCGCACAGTCAAATCGCCATCGCTCAGACGATGAAGGGCCTGCGCCAAAGCATCGGCACACACCCGCCGCCGAGCGGCTTCGTTATCTTTTTCCGCTTCACGCTGCAGGGTTTCCTGTTCATTGCGCAGACGATTATCCGCCGCTTCACGTTCCAGCCGCAGCTTGCTGGCCGCATTTTGGCGAAACACATCCAATGCCCGCGCCAGCGCCCCCACCTCGTTTTTCAACGTCTGATAAGGCACATCCCGATCATCGCCGCTGGCCAGCATCTCTGCGGTGCGCGTCAAAACCGGAAGCGGCCCCATGATCCGTCGGGTGATGGCCACCATCAACGCCATCGACACCAGAAAGGCGATAGCAGAGGTTGATGCAATGGCCCAGCGAATCTGATGATCGATATTAACAATTTCAGCAGCACGAACCCCAGCATAGAGAATGCCGATGACGGCACCACCTGGCGAAAAAATCGGCTGGTAAACAGTGTAATAAGGCCTATCAAAAATGACGGCCTCACCACGGTAAACCTCACCCCGCTGCACAACCGGCAAAACAGCGCCCTTCGGGTCCAGTGGTGTGCCAACGGCCCGCTTGCCATCCGGTTTGACAATATTGGTGGTGCGGCGAATAAAGCTTTGAGTGGCAGGGTCCAGCGTAAACAATGTTGCCGTCTGCCCGGTCATCCGGCCAATGGAATCAATCATACGATCCGAGGAAAATTCCGTCGGCAAGGCTTCAGCCGTGATCCGCTCGACATTACCCGCAGGTGTCCAGCGCACGCTCAAGCCGGGAATATCACGCTCCAAAAGAGTGGCAGCCACACGCAGGTTTGAATTCTGGCTCTCAAGCGCCTCATGCATGATACGATCCTGAACCAACCATGATATGGTCCACGCAACAGCACCAAGACAGAGAATAAGAATCACGCCTGTGGCCAGAGTCACTGTTCCAGCCATATTGAAACGCGATAATAACTTCATGATACCTCATTATATTGGTAAGCGGGTAGAACAAAATGCAGAAATATTGAATCTCCACGTGTAGAAATAGAAAATGCCTCGTAATACCTATAATTCTATTAATTTTGAGGGATACAAATGACGATGCCCCCTACAAAAGTCGAACTTCGGGAAGCCTGCCTGGCGCGCAGAGACGCCTTGAGCGCAGAACAAAGGCAGCGTTTTTCACAAACATTGGCACATCACGGCAATGCAGCGCTTGCTTTTGTGCCGGGCACGATGATTGCCGGTTTTCTGCCCATCCGCTCCGAGGTCGATCTTCAGCCGCTCATGCAGATGCTTCGAGCGCGTGGCGCACAGCTTTGCCTGCCCGTTGTTCTCGACAAGCAAACCATCTGCTTCCGCCAATGGGTTGAGGGCGTCGAACTGACCAAGACCGGCTTTGGCACCCGTGGCCCCGGAGCTGATGCGCCGGTTGTCGATCCCGATCTTCTGCTGATGCCGCTTTCTGCTTTTGATCAATATGGCAACCGGATTGGCTATGGTGCTGGCCACTATGACCGTGCCATTGCGCGTTTATATGAGAAAGGTCGCAATCCATCGCTGATTGGCATTGCATTTGACTGTCAGGAAGTGGCAGATGTGCCTTTTGAGCCCCATGACGTCGCTTTGCATGCCATTTTGACGGAGAGTGGATACAAGAACTTCAAGACCTGACTGGATAATGGAATGCGACTGCTTTTTCTGGGTGACATGGTAGGCAAAACAGGCAGAACAACCGTGTGGGAAAAACTGCCTGGCCTGATTTCCGATCTGAAACTGGATTTTGTGATTGTGAACGGTGAAAATGCCGCGGGCGGCTTTGGCATCACCGAGGATATTTATCTGGAAACCATCAATGCCGGGGCCGATGTGGTGACCACCGGCAACCATGTGTGGGACCAGAAAGAGGCCGTCACTTTCTGCACCCGTCATGATCAATTCCTGCGACCTGCCAATTATCCGGCGGGCACACCGGGCAAAGGCTCTGGCCTGT
>CAJYRE010000093.1 GCA_913776675.1 Rhizobiaceae bacterium | reverse complement strand
TAGAGGTGTACCCAGGTACCGGCGCCGGGCGCGGAGTCGATGCGGAACATTATTGTCTTTCCGCTGATCGCCTTTGGCCGCTCCGTACGGCGGCGTTCACGCCGGGCACAGGATACGCTGGCGGCGGCTTCCGCCTTTGCCGGTGAAAGCATTGGCGCTTCGCGCATCGTCCAGGCGTTCAATGGTGAAACGGTTGCTGAAGCCCGCTACGGTGCTGCCGTGGAAGAGGCCTATGAGGCCGCCCGTATTGCCACCCGCTCCCGCGCCGTGTTGACCGGCGTGGCGATCACCATGGTGTTCAGCAGCGTTGTCGGTGTCTTGTGGTATGGCGCGCAAAGCGTGCTGGTCGGCACCATGACAGCGGGCACATTGGGCCAGTTCCTGATCTATTCGGTGGTGGCAGGCAGCTCGCTCGGCCAGCTCTCGGAAGTCTGGGGTGAGTTGATGCGAGCGGGTGGCGCGACCGAACGGTTGAGCGAATTGCTGGCAGAAGTCTCTGCCGTGCGTTCACCGGAGGCTCCCAAGCCTCTGCCCCAGCCGCCACGCGGCGAAGTGTGGTTTGATTCTGTGTCCTTTGCCTATCCAAGCCGTCCCGGCCGTTCGGCCCTGAACGGTTTGAGCTTTGCCGTTGAAACAGGAGAAACCGTGGCTCTCGTCGGCCCCTCCGGCGCAGGCAAAAGCACCGTGTTGTCGCTGATTTTGCGCTTTTACGACCCCACCAGCGGGCGTATCTGTCTGGACGGCGTGGACATCCGCGATGTGACACTTGAAGACCTGCGCGCCGGCATGGCCATCGTGCCGCAGGAAGTGACAATTTTTTCCGGCACCATTCACGACAACATCGCGTTTGGCTGTCCCACCGCCAGCCGCGAGGCGGTGATAGCAGCGGCACAGGCAGCCCAAGCCGCCGAATTCATCGACAAGCTCGAAGCGGGCTATGATACGCCCGTGGGCGAACGCGGGATGACGCTCTCCGGCGGCCAGCGTCAGCGCATTGCCATTGCCCGCGCCATTTTGAAAGATGCCCCCGTGCTATTGCTGGATGAGGCCACCTCGGCGCTGGATGCAGAGAGCGAAACACTGGTGCAAAAAGCGCTGGATGAGCTGATGAAAACCCGCACCACCATTGTGATTGCCCATCGTCTGGCAACCGTGCTGAAAGCCGATCGCATTCTGGTGGTGGATGATGGCCGCGTGGCGGAACAGGGCACGCATCAAAGCCTGATCCAGCAAGGCGGACTCTATGCCCGCCTCGCCCGGCTGCAATTTCAGACCAGCGCGGAAGACAACCTGACGCCTGCGAAATAAGCCGCTTACACCGCTGCATTCCGGCCCGCCACCCGGCCGGAAAACAGGCAGCCGCCCAGAAATGTGCCTTCCAGCGCATTGTAGCCATGCATGCCGCCGCCGCCAAAACCGGCCACTTCTCCGGCTGCATACAGCCCTGGCACGGGGACACCCTGCGCATTCAGCACCCGGCCCTGCAAATCGGTGTGCAAGCCGCCCAATGTCTTGCGGGTGAGAATATGCAGGCGCACGGCGATCAATGGCCCATGTGCCGGGTCCAGCAGGCGATGCGGCTTGGCCGTGCGCATCAGCTTGTCCCCCAGATAATGGCGTGCGCCACGTATGGCCGTCACTTGTGCATCTTTGCTGAAAGCATTCTGCATCTGCCCATCCCGTGCCTCAATCTGTGCCCGCACATGCGCAGCGCTCAAGCGGTTTTCACCGCTGATCGCATTCATGGCCGCTACCAGATCTTCCAGTGTTTCACGCACGGCAAAATCCTCGCCACGATCCATAAACGCCTGAATGGGCCCGGTCGGTTCCTTGCCCAAACGCTTGAGCAACAGCGGAATGTTTTTATCGGTCAGATCAGGGTTTTGCTCCGAGCCAGACAGCGCAAACTCCTTTTTGATGATTGATTTGGTGAGAATAAACCAACTGTAATCACTGCCGCGCTGCCGCAGGATTTTCAACGTGCCCAGCGTATCAAACCCCGGCATGGCGGGGGCTGGAAGCCGCTCGCCATCGGCATCACACCAGAAGGAGCTTGGCCCGGGCAGAATGCGAATGCCGTGATTGGGCCAGATCGGATCATGGTTTTTCAACCCTTCCGTATAATGCCACATGCGGTCGCGGTTGATCACCTGCCCGCCTGCCGCTTCCGTGATTTCAATCATCCGGCCATCGACATGGGCAGGCACGCCACACACCATGCTGGCGGGCGGCGACCCCAGCCGCTCCACCGGCCAGTTGCGCCGCACCAGCGCATGATTGCCCCCAATACCGCCGGAGGTGACAATCACGGCATCGGCTTCGATCTCAAAATGCCCCACAGGCTCTCGGCTGCTGCGCTCGCCGCGCTTGACCGAATCGATAGGCAGCACCGTGCCCGCAACCCCGGTAACGGCTGAACCAGATTGTATGAGGTGATCGACCTGATGGCGGAACAGGAACGTGATCAAGCCCGCTTCTTCGAGGCTTCTTGCGCGTTTGACAAAGGGAGCCAGCACTCCCGGCCCCGTACCCCAGGTGACATGAAAACGCGGCACCGAATTGCCATGACCATTGGCCTGCCCGCCGCCGCGCTCAGCCCAGCCCACCACCGGAAACCACCGCATGCCCATCTGATGTAACCATGCGCGTTTTTCCCCAGCGGCAAAGTCCAGATAGGCTTCGGCCCAACGACGGGGCCAAAAATCCTCCTGCCGATCAAAAGCCGCCGAGCCAAACCAATCGCGGCGCGCCAGATCAAGGCTATCGCGCACCCGCATCCGGCGCTGCTCGGGACTATCGATGAAAAACAGGCCGCCGAGGGACCAGAAAGCCTGACCACCCAGATTTTGCGCGCCTTCCTGATCGATCACGCAGACTTTCAGCTTGCGCCCGGCTGCCTCCACAGCCGCCACCAGCCCCGAAAGGCCCGCCCCCACCACGATCACATCAAATCTGTCCATCATCCCCTCCCAAGGCTTGATGGGTTTACTTTTACGCGAACGTCAAATATTGGCAAGTGCGAAGAAATGAGGTGGCTGTGTTAGGCAACAGCCTCTAGCGCTCCGTCAGCTTCAGCTCGATACGGCGGTTCTGGGCGCGGGCGTCCGGCGTATCACCGGGGGCTATCGGTTGGAACTCGCCAAAGCCAGCCGCTGCCAGTCGATCGGCAGGAACACCCTTGGAAATCAGGAACTTCACCACCGAAATGGCGCGGGCTGCAGACAGCGCCCAATTGTCTGGATAACGGCCAGAGCCCGACATTTGCACATTATCCGTATGACCATCCACCCGCAGCACCCAGTTGATGTCGGATGGAATTTCCTTCGACAAATCAATCAGGGCAGACGCCAGCTTGGCCATTTCCTCCTGCCCCTGCGGATTGAGATCGGCACTACCAGAGGGAAACAGAACCTCTGACTGGAATACAAAACGGTCACCGACAATGCGGATATTCTGCCGATCCGAGAGAATTTCACGCAAGCGGCCAAAGAAATCGGAGCGATAACGGTTCAGCTCCTGCACCTTTTGCGCCAGCGCCACATTCAAGCGTCTGCCCAGATCGGCAATTTTAACCTGTGAGTCCTTGTCTTTCGCTTCCGATGCTTGCAAGGCCTGCTCAACAGCGGCAATCTGCGCCCTCAGCGCAGCAATCTGCTGGTTCAACAACTCAATCTGGCTCATGGCGCGGGCGCTGACCTGCTTTTCATCAGTCAGCTTGCCAGTCAGTTCATTGATTTTGCCTTGCGCTTCGGCAGAACTGCCGCTGCCTGCATCCAGCAGCGCTTGCAACCGCGAACGCTCACTTTCCGAGGTGGAGAGCGAGGATTGCAGATTGGCCAGCGTGTCTTCCAGATCCTGCTTGCCGCTTTTTTCCAAAGCCAAAAGCTGGGTCAGCTCGGCAATCTGGCTGTTGAGGCGATTCAACACCTCATCCTTGCCGGAAATCTCACGACTCAGCACAAATTGCGCCACCACAAACACAGTGAGCAAAAACATGATGGCAATCAGCAATGTTGATAGCGCATCAACAAAGCCGGGCCAGTAATCGCCGCCGCGCTCACGCCTGCGGTTGCGCCCCAGAGCCATAATTATTTACTCCCGAGCTTGTCGTTCAACCGCTCCAGTGTCTTGCGCATGGCGCGGGCATCTTCCTGCTGCGCCTCAATCCAGTCGCGCAGCATCTGCTGCTCATTGCGCATGTTCTTGACCAGCCCCTGAATGCCTTCGGCCAATCCAGCCAGATTGCGATCTGCGCCTGCGGCGGGCTGCTGCGACAACGCCTTCATCTGCTCCATCAGGCGCGCCATCATCTGAGCAGAGACCCCATCGGGAGCAGAGCGCTGTTCAGTGGACACATCCGTGACGGAGGACAGCCAGTTTTCCAGCTCGGTGTAAAAACGGTTCTGGGCGCGGCCCGCCTGAAGATCGAGAAAGCCCAGAATGAGCGAGCCGGACAGACCAAGCAGCGAAGACGAAAATGCTGTGCCCATGCCCGCCAGCGGCGCGGCCAAGCCATTTTTCAGGGTTTGCAGCACATCACTGCCCTGCCCGCTCGCGCCCGCATCCAGCGTCTGAATCACATTGCTGATCGAGCCAATCGTGCCAATCAAACCCCAGAAGGTGCCAAGCAGCCCCAGAAACACCAGAAGACCGATCAGATAGCGCGAGGTATCGCGCGATTCATCCAGCCGGGTGGCAATCGAGTCCAGAATCGAGCGCAAGAGCGTGGCCGAGAGTGCGACCGAGCGGCGATTGCCCAAAAGAGACCGCATCGGTGCCAGCATTTTCGGCTCGCGCCCGACTTTTTCAATATGGCCAACAGTCTGATAATGGTTGAACCAGCGCACTTCGGAAATCAGCCCGATCACATGACCGAAAATCAGCAGGATACCAACGGCCAGAACACCCAGAATCAAGCCATTCAGGCCGGGATTGGTGAAAAAGGCTTGCTGCGCCTGCCGAAACAGAATGGCGGCAATGAAACCAATGATGATCAGAAAGATCAGCATGGTCAAAATGATAGGAGCAGGACTCGACAATCTTGAACCGTACCGGGTGGGTTCAGCGTCCGGTGCGTCCACATCCACATCTGTCATGCGCGCCCTATCTCCATGATCGCCATCAGCACACTGAAGGCATCTGCATAACAACCTTAAGCCAGACCGGATTCAAGGCAAAAATTATGCAGCAGATTGAAAGTGTTACAGCATCGCGGGCTTTATAAAGCCTACGATGCTGCAAGTCAAACTGACATCAAATACAAGCGAACATCCAGCGCCGCAATCATGCGCCTGGCAGCGGGCGGTTCACCACATCCAGCAAGGCTTTCTTGATATACTCATTGCCCGCAACAATATCACCACGGTTGAGCGCATCATTGCCCCCTGCCATATCGCTGACAAAGCCGCCCGCTTCGCGGATCAGCAGAATGCCTGCCGCCATATCCCAGGCATTGAGGCCCGTTTGCCAGAAACCATCCAGACGACCGGATGCGACATAAGCCAGATCCAGAGCCGCCGCACCAAAGCTGCGAACGCCAGCAACTTCGCCCATAACGTGGCGCAGTTCCACCAGCGACTTACCATGGTTGGAGCGGCCCAGATGCGGAATGGAACAACCAATCACGGAATCAGACAGAACCTTGCGGGCAGCCACGCGAATACGGCGATCGTTCATAAACGCGCCACCGCCTTTTTCTGTCGTGAACAGCTCATCCGTCACCGGATTGAAAATCACGCCTGCCACGATTTCATCATTGCGCTCCAGCCCGATGGAGATAGCAAACTGCGGAATACCATGCAGGAAATTGGTGGTGCCATCCAGAGGATCGACAATCCAGCGATGCGCGCCGTCGGTGCCTTTGATTTCTTCGCCTTCTTCACCGAGAAAGCCATAGGTGGGGCGCGCCTTTAAAAGTTCTTCGCGCACCAGCTTTTCAGCCTTCATATCGGCCTGCGAGACAAAATCGCCGGGGCCTTTGACAGAAACCTGCAAATTCTGCACTTCGCCAAAATCCCGCGACAGCGATTTACCGGCCTTGATCGCGGCCTGAACCATGACATTAAGTAGGGCTGAGCGGGCCATAAACTATTTCCTTAGATCGTGTTGGCAAATGCGCCGCACAACGCCCTCACCCGGAGAGCGTTGACGGCAAAAGCCTGTATA
>CAJYRE010000092.1 GCA_913776675.1 Rhizobiaceae bacterium | reverse complement strand
AGTTTGAGATTGGACGCCATTTCATTCAGCTTGGCATTCACCTGTGCCTGAATCGGGGCCATCAGCGTCTGATATTTTGCGCGGCCATCCGTCGTGTTCGCAAGACGCTTGACCGCCTTCTGCACTTGAGCCGTGGCATCCTGATAAGGGGTCAGAAAGCTTTTATCGCCCGTGAGAATATAGCCGCGTTGACCGCTCTCGGCATCCTGCAACAGGCTGAAAAGGTCTGAAGCGGCACTGCGAACGCTGCGCTCACTGATAATCACATCGAAAGTCTGCCGGGTATTGTTGAACAGCAGGAATGCAGAAGCAACAATCGCCAGCAGCAAGGAAACGCCAGCGACCATCATGACAAATGATGATTGAATGAAAGCTCTTTTTAATTTCATCGCGCTGTGCATTTCTTCATATCAAGAGAGAACCTGACGTTGATAATCGGGCTTTGATCTGGCGCAAGGCTTTCCGTGCAAGCGAAGGCATAATCTGCATCAGATAGAATGTAACAGATCGCAAACGCCATCCGAGCCGCAAAGTTCCATTGTTTTATTCGGCTCACTCCCGGTTACGCTTCCAGCGCAGGCGAAACAATGCGGAACAAAACCCCTCAGGCGGCGTTCTACTGCCAAAATACGCTTCAAAACCTTGATTAAGACTGCGAAAGGATACGTCAATGGCCATCAAATCGCCTCTTCCGTCCGATGCTGAAAAGCCTGAATACGCAAACGCAACCGATGTTGAAAAACAATTGGAAAAGCTCAGCGCCGAGATTGCCGCGCTGACAAAGATTGTTGCAAGCTTCGGCACAGGCAAACTTGACGAAGCATCGCAGCAAGCCAAAACTCTGGCTGATGAAGTGGCCCAACGATCATCTGCCGCAGCCGCAGACATTAAAGATCGACTGACCACGGTCGAAAGTGATCTGGAAAATCATATCCGTACGCATCCACTGGCTTCTGTCGGGATTGCTGCCGGTTTGGGGTTTATCCTCGCCATCCTCTCACGTCGTTAAACTGGAGAGACAGAATGCGCGATGCCGCTGGCCAGATTGGTTCTCTTTTGCTTGGTTATCTGCGGCCACAGACCCATGCCGTCAAACGCAATGTGCTGGGAGGCGCGTTGATCGCGGTTTTTCTGGCAACGACCTATGTGGGATTGGTCATGGCGCTGTGGTTTGCGGTGGATGCGGTCCATGGCCCAGCTATTGCCAGCCTGGCCATTGCGGGAGCTTCTCTGGTTCTCGGGCTGTTGGTTTGCGGCATCACGCATTTTCTGAACAGTCGGGCCGAACGCCGCCGCAGAGAATTGGCACAATTGAGAGCCGCCGTCAGCCCGGAGATTCAATTGGCTGAAGCAGCCTTGGGAATCATGCCTGAACTGGTGCGAAACAAGCCATTTCTAACGCTTGCTGGCGTTGCTCTGGCCGCTTTTGTCACCACACGAACGATGAGCGGCAAATAAACGAAGGTCAGGCGTTCCATCTCGTGCCACTTGGAAAAACAAGGAGACATGCCATGGAAATCGAACAGGATTTTACAGTTCGGTTGCAAGCCGTTGTGAACGATCAAAAACTGAGCAAAGACGAGAAGATTGAAGCCCTTCAAAGTCTGTATGATCATGTGCGCGACGAACAACCGGGCGCATCTCATACACCGTTGATCGATGATGGCGCGCTTCATGACTCCGTGCAGCAAATCCGAAAAGCGCTGAGAGATCTGGGAGCAGACCCTCGCCAATGACAGGATTCCACAAGACCTGCGACAGCGCTGTTTTGCCAAAACAAGCCGGGAAATCCCGGCTCTGTGAAGCATACCTGACAATCATGATGTTAAAATACAAAAGCGAGATATTTTTTTCTCGCTTCCGGAACTTTTTGTGGCATCAATCGTTAAACAGCAATTGGTGCGGGCGCGCCTCAAAATGCGCTTGAAAAACGGAAAGACTGGAGAAATATTTATGTCGTTGACAGCGCGTGTCGCAGCCCACCTTCCTTACCTCAGGCGTTTTGCCCGTGCTGTCACGGGTTCCCAATCATCCGGTGATGCCTATGTTGCAGCCGTTCTGGAAGCGCTGATTGCAGATCTCTCCATTTTCCCGCAGATGAAAAATGACCGGATCGCAGTCTACAAACTCTTTGTGGATATTTTTGATCGTCTGGAAGTGGTGGCCAGCACGCAACCCTCCCCCTTTGCTTGGGAGCGACGGGCTTCGGAAAACCTCCTGAACCTGCCCAAGAAAGAGCGTGTTGCCTTTCTGCTGGTCGCTCTTGAAGGATTCAGCGCGGAAGAAGCCAGTGAAATTCTCAGTGTGGACAGTGAGGCGTTTTCCGGCCTGATCGACGAAGCCTCCCGCCAGATTTCTGAGCAGGTTGCAACCCAGATCATGATCATTGAAGACGAACCGCTCATTGCCATGGACATCGAGCAGATGGTTGAAAGCATGGGTCACCAAGTGACCGGCATTGCCAGAACCCATCAAGAAGCGGTAAAATTGTTCAATGAAACCGCACCCAAAATGATTCTGGCCGACATCCAGCTTGCAGATGGAAGTTCCGGCATTGATGCGGTCAACGACATCTTGCGCGAAGATACGATTCCGGTCATCTTCATCACAGCTTTCCCGGAAAGGTTGTTGACCGGCCAGCGCCCTGAACCTGCGTTTCTTGTCACCAAGCCCTTTAATCCCGACATGGTCAAAGCGTTGATCAGTCAGGCATTGTTCTTCAACGTTCGGCAAGCAGAAAATGCCTGATCACAACCAGCCGGAAACGGCTGGTGGTTCAGCGACGGATCGACTAACGACTGGAGAAGCACAGGTGCGCAGATTTTTATGGGTGGAGACAGAAGAAATAGACGCAATATCGCGTGACTTCTTCATCCACGCATTGGTCGATATGGGAGCCTGTTATATTCTCTATGACAGCCGATCTCGGTGTATGTGCATCACGGGGCTGCCGGCCATTTGGGGTTCGTTACCACATGACAGCCCGACAGATCTGCAGATTTTTGGCGCAGATATTGCCCGGCGCCTTGAGGTTTTGCGCAACTCGCTTCAAGAGGCGGGAGATCACGGCGCTTTCGAAATTGACCTTGGTGGAAAAGGTATTTTTGAATTCCGCTGTAGTAAAGTATCG
>CAJYRE010000091.1 GCA_913776675.1 Rhizobiaceae bacterium | reverse complement strand
GCTGGCACCGTGGGCTTTCCCCTGCCCGGTGTTTCTCTCCGTGTGACCGATCCCGACAGCGGAAAACCTGTTGCGGATGGTGAAACCGGGATGATCGAGGTGAAAGGCCCCAACGTGTTTCAGGGCTATTGGCGCATGCCGGAAAAAACCCAAAGCGAGTTTCGCGCAGATGGCTTTTTCATCACCGGCGATCTGGGCAAGGTGGATGAGCGCGGCTATGTCCACATTGTCGGACGCGGCAAGGATCTGGTGATTTCGGGCGGCTATAACATCTATCCGAAAGAGGTTGAAACCGAGATCGACCAATTGCCGGGCGTCGTGGAAAGCGCCGTGATCGGCGTGGCTCACCCCGATTTCGGCGAGGGCGTCACGGCTGTTGTGGTGCTCAAGCCCGGCGCAGTGCTGGATGAAAAAGGCGTGCTGAGCGCCCTTCAGGACCGGCTGGCGCGTTACAAACAGCCCAAGCGGGTGATTTTCGTGGATGACCTGCCGCGCAACACCATGGGCAAAGTGCAGAAAAATGTTCTGAGAACGACTTACGCGGATTTGTATCAGGCGTGAAAAATGGAGAGGACTTGAGCCAGCGTACATAAAGTTATTGTTTTGATGTGCGGTTCACCCCCCTCTGCCCTGCCGGGCATCTCCCCCTCAAGGGGGGAGATCGGATAGAAGTAATCAATCATTTCTTCACATAACGTAGCGCATTCCAAAACTTCATAGCCAGATTGGAAGCGAGAAACGAACCGCGGATATATCTCCCCCCTTGAGGGGGAGATGGCTGGCAAGCCAGAGGGGGGTGAGCGGCATATGCAAGCGTTTAAATGACATACCTTGCATGCCTCACGACATAATCAATCCGCCATCCACATTAATGGTCTGGCCAGTAATATAGGCCGCATCCTCACTAGCAAGGAAGGTAACGAGGCCCGCCACATCCTCGCCGCTCCCTGCCCGCTTCATCGGGATACCTTCCACCCATTCTTTCATCAATTCGCCGGGGGCATAATTGCCCAGCAACTTGCCCCAAGCCTGATCATTATAGGCCCACATATCCGTCTCGATAATGCCGGGGCAAAAGGCGTTGACGGTGATGTTTTCCGTCGCAACCTCTTTGGCAAGGCTTTGGGTGATGCCCACCACGCCCATTTTTGAGGCGGCATAATGCGGGGTGTAGATAAAGCCGTCACGCGCTTGGCCAGAGGCCGTGTTGATAATCCGTCCACCGCGACCGTGTTTGCGCATGCGCTTGATGGCTTCCTGTGCGCAGAGAAAAACGCCCTTGGTGTTGACAGCCATGACCTTGTCCCACTCGGCCTCGGTCATATCCTCAATGCGGGCGATGGTGATGACGCCCGCGTTCTGGATGGACACATCAACAGAGCCAAAGGCGGCTTCAGCAGCATCAAACAGGGCAATGACGCTGGCCTTATCGGTGACATCGCCGACAAAGCCAATGGCCTTGCCGCCCTCTGCTTTGATCTGATCAGCCACCGCATGCACCTGCTCTTCATTGGAAGAGAGCACAAGATTGGCACCCTCACGGGCGAAGCGCCGGGCAATTGCCGCTCCGATGCCGCGACTGCCTCCGGTGATCACCACAGTCTTGTTGTCAAAACGGTTCATGGTCTCTCCTCCCACAAAAACCTAACTTACCAGCAGCAGAAACCGCCATCCACCAACAGATCAACACCCGTGACAAAGCTGGCCGCATTGGACAGCAGGAACACCGCAGGCCCCACCATTTCATCCACATTGGCCATGCGCTGCATGGGTGTCTGCTCTTCAAACAGCTTGGTTTGATGCACCATTTCCGGGCGGGTGTTCATCGGCGTTGCGGTATAGCCCGGCGAGATGGTGTTAACGCGAATGCCGCGCCCAACCCATTCCATCGCCATGGATTTGGACATATGGATCACGCCAGCTTTGGACGCATTATAGTGGCACTGGCTCAAGCCCCGATTAACGATCACGCCCGACATGGAGGCGATATTCACAATCGAGCCGCGCCCATGCTTGAGCATGGCATTGGCTTCGGCTTGGCAAGACAGAAAGATGCCTTTGAGGTTGATGTCCATCAGGGTCTGATACTGATCTTCTTCCATCTCTTCGGCGGGATTGGCGTTTGCGATGCCAGCAGCATTGACGGCCAAAGACAGCGGGCCAAGCTCAGCTTCGGTGCGGGCAACCGCTTCAGCCAGGGAGGCTTTATTCGTCACATCAGCAGCAATTTGGATCGACTTGCGACCCGCCTTGGCAATAAATGCTGCCGTGTTGGCCAAGCCATCATCCTGACGGCGATCCATCAGCGCCACGTCTGCCCCGCATTGCGCAAGGCCCATGGCGATGCGCTGACCAATGCCGCTGCCAGCACCCGTGACAAAGGCAACCTGACCGGAAAGATCGAAAAGCTTGGGCGCGTTGAGAGTGATGTCAGTCATCGCTCTTCCTTTCTCTGTTAAATCGATTCTACGTTTTAGGGTCGTTGAGATTTGGGGCTGGAGCTGGCGAAAACCGTAATTTCCGAGAACCGGAGCGGAGCGTACTTAAGGTACGTGAGCACCGGATCGCAGGAATTGCGGTTTGCAGCCGCTCCAGACCCGAATATCGACGGCCCTATTGGGTGGCGAGTTCCATGACGGACACATCATTGGCTTCGCTACGATTGAGAATGCCGGTCTGCTTGCCTTGCGCCAGCACCATGATGCGGTTGG
>CAJYRE010000090.1 GCA_913776675.1 Rhizobiaceae bacterium | reverse complement strand
TCAAAATTTATCGCCCAGATGATCTTCATCTACCTTTCTGGCGCGCGTGGCAGCAATGAAAACTACATTGAATCCCCCACCTGGACAGGCCATGCAGGCAATGCAATTCAGGCACCCGATCCTGACCACCAGATGTTCGGGGGCGATGCAAACAGCAAGGATACGTTGACCAGCGACGACACAATGTCTCGTGAGCTGATTGAGCGGGCCGCGGTGAAGGCGACAATGATGTCAGCCACCTCACCGGATAGCGCACAGATGTTGCCGATCAACATTGATGGCGCAAAGCATTATGTTTGCGTGATGTCTCCATTCCAGTTGCACGACATCCGTGTAAAGGACAAAGAAGGCTGGCTAGATATCCAAAAGGCAGCCACCACGGCGGAAGGGCGAAAGAACCCGATCTTCACCGGCGGCGCAGGCATGATCAACAATGTCGTGTTGCACAGCCATGAAGATGTCATCCGCTTCAACAATTACGGGTCTGACGGCAAACAGCCCGCCTCACGAGCACTCTTTCTCGGTCGGCAGGCTGGTGTGGTTGCTTTTGGTGCGTCTGGCGGTTTCCGCTTCCAGTGGACGGAAGAAACCAAGGACCATGGCAACAAGTTGGAAATTGCTGGCGGCTTGATTTTCGGGCTCAAGAAAACGCGCTTTAATGGCCGCGACTTTGGCACCATGGCTTTGGATACCTACGCGAAAGACCCAAGTGCAGCGGCCTGATGGTCGCTGCCTCGTCACAACTCCTTCCAAAGACAGGACGCTCCAATGACTGTAATCAAAAATGATGTAACCAAGGGATACGTTGCATATCCTTATCCAGAAACTGCTGGCGCATGTGTAGCGACTCGCGTTTCAACTGCTTTACTCGTTGCGCCCGCCGTTGGTGATATTGCTGCAATCGGCATTCTTCCCAGCGGCTGCCGGATCATTGATTTTGTTGTAGACGCTGACAGTCTCGACTCCGGCTCTGCAAAAACTCTCGCTGGCTCAGTTGGCTTGCTCACTGGCACTCCTGATGGCAGCGATACCGGGCGGGATATGGAAACTGTCCTATTTGACGTTTCCACAGTCGTCCAAAGCGGCGGTATCAAACGGCCCGATACTCCAGCCGCTTTTCGTGTCGCGCCGCAGCAGCGCGACAGGTTGATCGGCGTTAAATTCTCCGCAGCCGCAGCCACGTTCAAAGTTGGTGAGATCGGCATCACCGTAACCTACGCGACGGCCTGATTTTCCTCGCAACGCAAGAGCTTGGAGTTTCCTCGGAAGCTCTGGCTTTTTTTGGAGACGTGACATGAAGATTGAGTGCCTACTTGGCTCTTCCGAACAGAATGTGAATGGTCGAAAATATAAGTTCGACCCAGATGGTGAAGGTCGTTTCGTTGCAGACGTCAATTCACTTGCTGACATTGAAGTTATTCTTTCTGTCGAGCACTACCGCAAAGTCCCAGATGACCAGCCTGAAACAGGCAGCACTGGTACGTTTACCGAGGCTGACTTTCAGGAAATGCGTGAGAAGCACCAAGGCGAACTGGAAGCGTTGGCGGCGGAGCATTCCAAATCTCTATCGGAACAAGAAGAAGCCCACGCCAAAAACATGAAGGCACAGGCCGACGCTCACGCGCTTGAACTGCAAAAGCTTTTGGATGCTCATTCCTCCGAGCTTCAAAAAGCCAAGGAGGAGGGCAGGGCCGAGGCGTTGGAACTGCTTGCAAAGGACGAAGCAGAGAAACCACAAGCCCAGCAAGATGAGCCGGTGCCTAAAACCCAGAGGAAGGCCATCAAATGACCTTCGCATCTGCCGTTTTTAAACGCGCATCCGGCCTGCTGTTCGATGAGGATTTTGCTCGTTGGTCGCTCCATGAGCTGGCCGAGTGGCTGGATGAAGGCGTTAAGACGCTTGTGTCTGTCAAACCGTCGGCGTCGTCGCGCCAAGTCGAGTTGTCCTTGGTGCGCGGTACCAGGCAAACCTTGCCGGCCGATTTGCGGATCGTGCAATTGCTCGATATTATGCGAAATGCTGGCGGATCAAACGGCTCTGCTGGCCGCGCTATTCGGCCAACAACCCGCTCTGAACTGGATAGCAATGAGCCTCGCTGGCATGACGCCGGGTATGTACCGTTCCGGCGCGAAGTGCGGCAGTATGTGCATGATCCGGCGCTCCCCGATGAATTTTATGTTTTCCCCGGCAATGACGGCACCGGCAAAGTCTTGGCCGCTGTGTCTATCCTCCCTGAAAGTATTGCCAGCCGTCTCTCCGGTGAGCCTGACGTACTGGCGTCTTGGAACATCGAGATCGGCTTGCATGAGCAATATGACGGGGCGTTGATGGATTATATCCTTTATCGCGCCAATCTGAAGGAAGACACCGCTGGTGCGCCTGCACGGGCGACCCTGCATTTTCAGGCCTTCGCTGGGTTCCTTGGCTATCAGGCACAAGCTCAAAGCACCTCTGGCAAGGCAGGAGGTGGCTGATGGCCGCAATGATCGATATTGACGATTTCCTGCCCGAAGCATTGCGTTGGGCACCCAACACCAGCGACCCTGTGGCCTATCGTGCTATTATCAATGCCGCGCGTGAGGTGTGTGAACGCGGGCGCATCTGGCGTGAGCCTGATCAAATGACCATCACAGCACCCGCATGCCAAAGCGTCTGCACAATCCCTGACGCCGACATTGTGTTCATTGAAGCCGCCCTTCTTGATGGCCGGGAGCTGAAGCCTGTTACAGTGACGTGGCTCAACAAGACCTATCCACGCTGGAACCTTGAGAGCGAAGAAGTCAACTCAGCCCGCTACATCACCCAGATCGAGCCGAACACGCTCACCATCTATCCGCTGGCCTCTGGCACTTTAAGCCTGCAACTGGTGCTGAAACCATCGCGCAGCGCGCTAAACCTGCCGCGATTCCTGCTCGATGAATATTATGAGCTGATTGGACGCGGTGCGGCTGCGTCGATCCTGACGGACCCCAATTCTCCCAACCCCCAGCTTGGCCTGGCGCACCAGCAATGGTTTTCAACCGAACTTGACCGGTTCGCCTACAAAGCAGCCAGAGGCCAGCAACGCGCACCGTTGCGTACCAGAGGAGCCTATTTCTGATGGCGATGAGCACATACCTTGCAAATGCCATGTTGGATTTGACGTTGCGCGGCGTGGCCTTTGTGCCGCCTGCGAATATTTATGTCTCTCTTCACACGGCTGACCCGGGGCTTGACGGTGCAAATGAGGTGAGCGCCCAGACATGGACAGGGTATACTCGGCTTGAAACAGCAGGCGGTGCTGGAATTGCAAACGGCTTCTCTGCGGCGGCAGCGAAATCAGCAAACAACACCAAGCAACTGCTGTTTCCAGCCAATGCCGGACAGAGCAAAGTCACGGTCACGCATTTCGGTATCTGGGACGCCGCAGCCGGTGGACACTTCCTCTATGGCGACGCCATGCAGCAAGCGCGTGATTTTAATCCGACTGATGAGGCCGTCATCTATCCAAACCGCCTGACTGTGACGGTGAAATGATGTTCAGCCGAGCCGCTGTTGCTGGAAATACCCTTGGTGAGCTGGCGCTCAACGCCGGAAACTTTGTCGATGAGATGGAATGCGCTGGAATTGTTTCTTTCGATGCGCGCTCCTATCTGTCGGCCCGGTATGCGATGGATGGCGCAGTGTGGACGAACGCAAATGCCGTCGCCACGCAAGTTCGCCGCAGGCAGTTTGCAACACAAGTATTAATCTCGATGATCGGACTGACCGCTGTTACACGGCGGGCGCAATTCGTCGCCCAGTCCGTTGCACAAGTCGAGGCTGTCGCTTTCCCGCAAGTCAGACCAGACCTCACTGCCGCAGCTTTTGCTGATGTTCACTGGGACATGCGCCTTGATTATCGGTTCCTACAGCCAACGGATCGTGAGCGCCGACGCCATATCCAGCCTCGCAAGGTCCATGTAGTGAGCCGGGAAGATCGTCGCGTCGTCGTGAATCGTGAGCGTCGCGTCGTTCAAGTGCCTCGTGACCGGGAGACAGTCTGATGGCGCTCGACGTACTTTCCAAAAGTCCCAACGATCTGCTCGATTATGATTTCGATTTCACGCGCTGGATGACAGATGATGATCGGGTGGTGGAAGCTGCTGCCAGCGTTGCAACTATTTCTGCAACTGTCGAGAAGGTCACTTTCGACATCAGCACGGTTCGGGTCTGGATCAATGGTGGAGAGCTGGGTGAGCAAGGCCAACTCACAGTGGTGATCACCACAGATCAAGGTCGCAAAAAGGAAATCGCCGTTCAACTCCGCATTCGGGAGGCATTCTGATGGCTGTGAAGCTTTCAAATAACGCCACATCCACCCTATCCGCCGCACTTACAGCAAGTGCAACATCATTGACCGTGCAGGCCAATGATGCGCCACTGTTTCCCAGCCCCCAAACGGGTGAATGGTTCCCCGCAACATTGGTCAACACCACAGGCGCAATGGAAATTGTTTGGGTGACTGGTCGCAATGGCGCGACAATGACAATCCGGCGCGGACAAGAAGGCACGACTGCAAAAGATTTTCCGGCAGGTTCTAAAATTGATCTGCGACTGACCGTTGGTGCGTTGCTTGATTTACCAAAGCCTAAAATATCCGATGTTGTTGATCTCGAAAAGAGCCTTGCAGATAAACTCGATACAAAGGGCGGAATGCTGTCAGGCAGATTGATCATTCCTGATGTAGATGTTGACAAAAGGCCAATTGCTGAAAAAGTCGGTGACGGCGTTGGTGAGAGTAATCTCGCAGTGCGGGGAAATGGTGATGGCCCTGCCGCAATGACCTTTCATCGCCCAGGCGCTTACGCAATCTTTTTTGGCTTGGACACCGACAACCAATTAAAAGTCGGTGGGTGGTCGGCGGGTAAGATCTCTTACACGCTATGGCACGCAGGTAATTTCAAACCTGACACCAAGTTCGACGTTTCAGGCGGTACGATCTATGGTGACACACGCATTGAAGGCTCTTTGAGCCTGAAATACGATTTTTATGCGCGCGCACTCTCTGTTTCAGAAGAGCTCCACGCAGGTGGAGGTAGTGCGACGTTTTCCAAAGATGGGAACATTTGGGGTAGCGTTTGGTCAAATTGGGGTAACCCAAATGCATACGCTGCAATTGAAAACCGTATTGAATCTCGTGCGATTGAGTGGGCCAACAACAGAGTTTGGTCCATGCAATACAGGTTGGTATCCGTGGACGTTATCCGGCAAGGTAACACACAAGCACCGTCAGGGGCCTGCGTTACGGGTATGAATATTAACGGTACCGGCAATGTTGCTGGTTACTACATCCGCTACCTCCAAGTTTTTGATCCGGTCAGAGGCTGGGTTGGTTTTTACAATGCGTGAGGTGTGCATATGCAAATCGTAAATTTCGGACATTTCACAACCGCGATTAAAAACTCTGTACTCTGCCACACGAATGATGATGGTCATGACTGGTATGAGTTGCGCAAAGGGTTGACCACTTGGTCGCCAACCGGCGAATTTCTGACTGCGATCTATGGCGCATGGGCTATGGTTGACCCAGCCACAATGCGCGTCACCAATGTCGAATTTGATCCGTCACGGCTTGTCCCAGATAATAAAATTGTCTTGGGTATCGATGCTGACACATCCGACATTCATGTTGGCATGCTGTTTGCTAAAGGAAAGCTGATTGACGCACCGCCGCCAGTCACCGCCATTGACGTTGACCGTGAACGGGATCGACGTATTGATGCGGGCTTTGTGTTCGAGGGCGTCCGGTATCAGTCAGACGAAGGCTCACGCGAGAATATCGCTGGGGCTAAATCAGCAGCAACGGATGCCATCGCGCTCGGTGCAAAGGCAGGTGACTTTGGCTGGCAACGCTTGCTCGATGCGAATGGCGCGCAAGCGTTTGTGTGGATCGCAGCGGATAACAGTCTGCATCCCATGGATGCACAGACAATGGTACAGTTCGGTTATGCCGCTCTGAACCATAAACAAAGCATGATTTTCAAGGCTCGCGCGCTCAAGGCCATGGACCCAATACCCACAGATTATGCGACCAACGAGACGTATTGGTCGTGATGCGCACTCCCCTCTGGCAACATAGCCAGGCCCAGAGCGATCGATAGCTCGCAAGACAGAAAACTCAAGATCGCCATAACTCATTTTAACACACAAGGAGCCGTCCATGACAGCGCCAGACTTTGGCATGCAATTTTCCCGCTCACTCACCGAAGCTGTTTCGGTCCTCGGTGCGGACTTTTCCAAGATGCTCGTCATCGAGACATCCAGTGATGCCTCCGACGCAACATATCCAATTGATACGCCTGTCCGCATTTCGACATCTGACCCCGACGCGGTCAAGGCGCTTGGTTCTGGCCTTCTGGCCGATGCTGTGCGTGGTATCAACGATCAGCTGACCGGCATCAATGCCGGTGCGGATGTGACGGTTTTTCGCGTCAAAGAAGGTGCCACTGTTTCGGCCGCCGCAGCCGCCATTGCTGAGGCGGTCGGCCAGTTGGCCTATATTCCTTCTGCCGTGAACGCCACTCCGCGCATTGTTGTTGCTGGTCGCACCGCATGGCGACCCGATCTTGACACGGTCAATCCGGTGGTGTCTGCCTTGCAGATCAATCTGCCTAAAATCATGGCGATTGCCCCGGTGGATGTCGATGACACATCCTCGGCCAAGGCCGTTGATGCCCGCGAAACCATGAGTTCCGAACGCATCATGCCCATCGGTGTCGCGGCCAAAGTTTATGAGGGTGATAATCTTGTTATCCGGCCCATGGCTTCCCGCGTGGCCGGCCTTTTTGCCCGTATCGATAATGCCAATTCCGGCAAGCCCTTCAATCCGATTGCTAATCAGCCGCTTTATGGTCTTGCCGGTCTTTCGCGCAATATTCCATTCTCGCTGCTGGATGGTTCGACAGAGGGCCAGCAGATGCTGGCGGCAAACGTTTCGATTGTGGCCACTGGCGAAACCGGCGTTGATGGTTCAATTGCTGACGGCGGCTTTGTTTTCATCGGTACAGACAACGCCATGACGGGCGGGTTGTGGGAGCAAATCCATCAGGTGCGCGGCATGGATTATCTGATCGTCAAAATCATCAAGATCACCCGCGAGTTTCTGGGCAAGAACAAGATTTCTGCCGATATAGCAGAAGCTTGGATCAATTCCATTGCCTACATGCTGCGGGATCACAAAGCAGTCAACGACATTCTGGGCTATACGCCGAAAAACCAGATGTTCAAGGCCAGCCAGAACAGCGCCGGTGATATCCGCCTCGGTACCCTGAAACTGGACATTGGTATCGAGCCCGCGCCCGTGTTCAAGCGGGCTGACCATAACATTCGCCGCTATGCAACGGCGGTTGATGGGCTGGTGGCCGACATTATCGCCCGACTGGACCAAGCGGCCTGATTTTTCAGGCCGTCCAACATCTCAATTTTCTCCGTTTTTGAAAGGTCCAATCCATGGCCAAGGATTTTCTTGTCCTCCATTCCGTTGATGTTCGCCGCGCTGAGGTCAGCGGTTCCGGTCGAGCAACAATTATCTCCAAGATGGTCATTCCATCCATCAAGTTTAAAACCACCACCCGCAGTGCCGGTGGTGGTGTGATGGATATCGACTATATGCAACCACGCCTGCAGCCTATCGAATGTGGCCTGATGGTGCATGGCATTGATACCGATCTGATGCCCGGCATGCGTGACCGCTGGACCTTTGCCGGTGCCCTACGCAACGTCAAGACCGGCGCATCGGTGGCGCTGCGCTGCGAAATCGAAGGAGCTATTGTTGAGTGGTCGCCGGATGAAGCGGATCCGGCGCAGTTCAACGGCTGCAATCACTCCATCAAGGAGGTTATACATTTTGAACTATCCTTGGATGGTCAGGAAATCTGGTATGTCGATGAACTGGAGGGAGAAATTCGAAGCAAGGGTGTTTCTTTGACTGCTGCTGATCGTCGGGCTTTGGGGGTTTGATATGACAGGCACCCCTGATCTCGACTTTTCGCACCTTGAGCCTATTGGCCCTGATCCTGCATCTGACCCGGCACCAGCCGGGGAAGGTGTAAGTATTCAACCTGAACCCCGTATCGATGCGCGTTCAGCTGTGGGTGCCCGCAATTATACGCTTGTTTCACCGTTCAAAGTCGATGGCAAATGGCTGCGAAAAGTCACCATCCGTTACCCGACCCAAGGCGAAATTGATGCCTGGGGCAATGGCGAGATTGAGGGTTCGCGCGGCCTGATGCTGGCTATGACCGGGCTGCACCCATCCGTGTTCAAGGCACTGGCATGGCCAGACGCTGCCGCCCTTCATCAGATGTTTTCAGATATGGTGCCCACCTTCGTGATCGGGCCAGCCGAATAATTGGGAGGCCTTTATGGCAAACCGCCTGACCGCAACCATGGTTGTCGATCTGCAGGATAAGACCGGGGCAAAAACTCAGGCCATTATTGGCAACATGGACAGGCTCAAACGTGCAGAGCGTGATTACATGTTGGCAGACAAAGGCTTGCGGTTGAGCAATCGTGATCAGGCGATGGAACGGCTTATGACGGAGCGTCAGCGCTCTGCCCAAGAGCGTCACGCTGCCATCAATACATGGATTGCGCGTGGCGCTGCGGTAACGGCGGCGGCTGGTCTGGGTGCTGCAAAAGCTTACGGCGATTTCGCCACATTGGAAAGGCGGGGCAATCGCATTGTTATCAATGCGGACAAGGGCACGGATGCAATCCAGCCAACCATTGACCGGCTGCGCAAGGTTTCCAGCGATACCGCAATGCCGTTCGAGGATATCGTTGATGGCCTCGATGCGCTCATTGCGGCTGGCCGTACGTTGGACGACTCCATGGCATTCCTGCCATCTGTGGCCATGACGGCCCAAGCCTCCGGCGCTGCTGTTGATGATATGGCCAAGTCGGCCGATGCATTGGGCAGCGCTCTGCAGATTGATCCAAGCAAAATGCAGAGCGCGTTCGATATTCTGGTTGCCTCCGGTAAGTCGGGGAAATTTGAGCTTAAAGACATGGCGCAATACTTGCCATCTTTGACGCCAGCCTTTGCTGCTCTTGGATATAGGGGCACGGATGGATTGCGCAAATTGGCTTCCATGTTGCAGGTTGTCCGTGCGCAAACAGGCACGTCCGGGGAAGCTGCCACCAATCTCAGTAACATTTTCCAGAAAATGGACTCTGAGGAGACGGCCAAAAAATTCGGAAAGATGGGCGTTGATATTACTAAGACATTGGAGAAGGCTCGAAAAGAAGGCCGCGATGTCCTCGACGTCTTTATGGACGCTACTCAGACCGCGACAAAGGGTGATTTATCCAAGCTGACGCTATTGTTCACGGATGCTGAAATGCAAAAGGGTATGCGTGCCCTGATGACACAGCGAGATGAACTGAAGAAGTTCACCAATGACCTGAAAAACGTTGATGGTTCTTCGTTGAAAGACTTCAATCAGATTGCCGGGGACACTGCCAGCAAAATTCAGCAGCTCGACAACAACTGGACTGCCTTCAAAAACAATGTCGGCAAGGGTGTAGCGACTGTTGCCAATCCTGTTCTCGAAAGTGTCAATA